>DAOKZF010000259.1:0-1507 GCA_035325785.1 Miltoncostaeaceae bacterium | reverse complement strand
TGCTGCGCAGCACGTTGCTGGGGCCGGCCAGGTGGTAGGCCGGCAGCTCCATCACAAAGGGCGCGGGGTCGCCGGCAAACCAGCGGGGCTTTTTGAGGATGATGCCGCTGACCACCACCGCCGCGATCCGGCGCCGGTCGAGGGTTCTCTCGGCCGCCGATCGCGCCACTCGCCGGCCCGGCGCCGTCAGCGCGGCGGCGATCAGGGCGCCCACCACCAGCCACAGCGCGAACCATCGCCCGGGGCCCTCCCGGTCGGCCACCGCCACCATGGCCTCGCTCAGCGCCGGCGAGGTCAGGGCGTGGATGGTCGGCGCCAGCGCTCCCGCAAGGCCGCACAGAACCGCCGTGATCGTCCGGTGCCGGTGGGGCAGCAGGCCCACGCAGAGCGCGAGCACCACCACGCCGATCAGCATGCCCGCGCGCGAATAGGTGAGCACCAGGGTGGTCACGACCAGGCCGATGCCCGCGCCCGCCAGGGCCAGGGCGGCCGGCGGTTGTCGCCACGCGCCTCCGGGGGCGCGTTCGGTGCGCGCTGCGATCAGCATGAGGCCCGGCAGGGCGAACACGGCCACGAGGGCGAGCGCGTTCCAGTAGGTGAGCGGGGTGCTCAGACGCGCCAGGTCACGGTCGTCGCCGGCGATGGCGGGAAAGGCCTTCAGCGTCAGCGCGGCCAGCACCGGCAGGGCGGCCGCGGCGCTCAGGGCGACGCCGAATCGCCATCCGGCGTGCGGAATCAGGGCCGCGAGGCCGATGCCCAGCAGCAGGGCCGACAGGCCGATGGCGGTCCGGTTGGCGTCCAGCCAGGCCAGATCCGGCGCGCCCGCCCAGAGAATCGACAGCGCCGACCACGCCGCCAGTCCCGCCAGCGCGCCGATCACCGCGCGGGCGGGACCGCTGCGCGGCGCGGCCTGTCGCCACGCGAGCAGCGTCGCGACGATCGCCGCCGGCGCGCCCAGCGCGAGGGCGAGGGCGGCGGCCGTCGGGCCGGCCCCCGGCAGGCCGGTACCCGGGTCGATGCCCGCCCCGGCGGTGGCCAGCAGCGCCCAACCGACGAACGCCACCAGCGCCAGAACGCGCGCGGGACGAGAAATCGGTCGTCCCGTGGGCGCTTGTCGGCCGCCGGGGGCGCCGCTACGATCCTCAACGCCGTGGGGGGCAACGCCCCCGTGCTCTCTCACCGGGTGGTCGTCCTGCTCCGTCGCATCGCCGCTTTCACATCGCTCACCGCCATCGTGCTCCTCGCCTGCGTGGCGATGGCGCTCGGCTCGGGGCGCGACCTGATCGCCGACTACAAAGTGAACGGGCAGATTACCGGCTGCTACACGGCCCAGGAGTTTAGCGATGCCCTGAAGACCGCCCGGGCCGCCGAGGTGCTTTACGGCAACGCGATCGAGGCGATTCTCGAGGCGCGCGCGACCAACACCGCGGGCCCGGATGGGACCTGCGCGGCGGTGACCGCGCCCACCCCGGTTGAGGAGAACGATGGGGGGTCCGGGGCCGGGTTG
>DAOKZF010000258.1:0-1723 GCA_035325785.1 Miltoncostaeaceae bacterium | reverse complement strand
CGAAGGCTGTCGCGCGCCGGCAACCATGCTCCGGCGGCCAGAGGTCGGCCTGCGATGGAATGGACGACCGCGCGCACGCGCACCGGATACTCCGGGCCCCAATCGCGATCGCGCACCCTGAGCGAGACGGACGGGAGCGCGGGAGCGGGAAGGGTGGGGTTCGGCGGCGCGACGCTCACCATGGGAGCCCGGGTGTCGATCGCAACCGACTCCGGATTCGTCGCCAGGGCGACCCCACGTTCGGTCTCCACCCGCAGCAGGTACCGCCCGTCGGGCGCCGCGGGCCCGCCGGCTCGCCGGCCGCGTCGCCCATTCCAATGGAACGCGACCGTCCGGCCCGACGCCCGACGCATATCGCTCAACGCAACGGTCGTGCCGCCGGGGAGGGTCACCCGCAGGCGCACCCACGCCCCGCTCAGCGAACCGGGCACCGCCGCGGTCACACGCACGGGCGCGCGTTGCGGGTTGACCGGATGGGCCTGCGCGGGCGCCGCAGCCGCCGCCGCAGCGGCGAGCGCGCCCGCAAGAACGATGCCGATCGCGCGGTGGGACGGCATCGGACGCCCCGTGCCTAGATCGGCCCGAGATTCACGCAACGCACGTCCTCGAAATCGTCGAGGGCGGCGATGCGATCGGCCGCGGATTGGGGAACGGGAGAGTCCACCGTGACCACCATCACGGCGCTCCCATCGGGGCTGGAGCGCGAGACGGCGGCCGAGGCGATGTTCACGTGCTCCTCACCCAGGATCGTCCCAACCCGCCCGACCTGACCCGGAACATCGCGGTAACGGAACACGCCGAGGTTCGGCGCCAATTCGATTTCGATCTCCTGATCGAACACCGACACGAGGCGGGCGCGCGAGGTCGTGCCGACCGTCGTACCACCCACGCTGACCTGTCCGGCCCGCACGGTCATGCGGTTCGTGTAGTCACGTGACTGAGAGGTGCTGGTCTCGGTCCACTCGATACCACGCTCGGCGGCCAACGAGGCCGCATTCACCACGTTCACCGGGTCTTCCACCCGCCCCTCGAGCGCCCCCGCGAGCACCGCGGCGGTGAGCAGCCGGGTGTCAAGTTCCGCGAAGTGGCCCTCGTAGGAGACCTCCAACGGCGAGACGACCCCGTCGGAGAGGGCGCTCACCAAGCGACCGAGTGTGGTGGCCAGCGGCAGGAACGGGCCGAGGACCGCGAGTGCGTCGGGGCCGAGGGCGGGAATGTTCACGGCCGAGGTCACCACTCCGCCCGTGAGGGCCGCGGCAACCTGCTCGGCCACCACCACTCCGGCCCGGTCCTGGGCCTCGGATGTCGACGCGCCCAGATGAGGGGTCACGACCACGCCGGGCAGGCCGAACAGCGGGCTCTCGGTGGTCGGCTCCTGAGGGAACACGTCGATTCCCGCGCCGCCCAGATGACCGCTGTTGATCGCCTCCACCAGCGCATCGGTGTCGACGATGTCACCCCGAGCGGCGTTGATCAGCCGAGCGCCCGGCTTCATCGCGGCGAACACCTCTTTGCCGATCGATCCGCGGGTCTCGGGGGTCGATGCGAGGTGAAGGGCGACGAAGTCGGCGACCGCGTAGAGGTCCTCCGGCGTGGGCGCCTGTTCGACCCCCAACTCGCGGTAGCGGGCCTCGGTGACGAACGGATCGTAGGCGACCACATGCATGCCCAGACCCATCGCCCGTTCGGCGACCATCTGTCCGATGCGACCGAAACCGACCAC
>DAOKZF010000257.1:0-1728 GCA_035325785.1 Miltoncostaeaceae bacterium | reverse complement strand
CGGGCGCTGCCCGACATGGACATCGAGGGCGCGTCGATCAGCGAGCGCGCCGCGCGGGCCACGCACGAGCCGACCACGCACGCGGTGGCCGACGAGAGCCGAGAGTCGGACCTCGGTGACCACCCCGAGCCCTCCGTGCCGACCCCGGCCCGCACGCGGTCACCCGAAAACGCCCCGCGACCCGCCGGCGATCCGGCGCCGGATCCCTCTGCAAACGGCGGCGCGCCGGCGGCTCAGAGTCCATCGCCCCCCGAGCGGCCGTCACCCGGCACGCCCCGTCCGCCCGAGGGCGGGCCGAACGGTGGCCGCCCGCCATCGGCTCCCCCTCGGGGCGCTACGGACGAATCGTCGCCCGCCTCACGCGACCGGAGGGCGGATTCCGAGCCGCCCTCCCCCTGAGAGACCCCGAACAAGGCAGACTGTCCCCATGGGAATCCTCTTCGTACTGCTCCTCGCAATCGTGGTGCTCGCCATCATCGGCGGCTGGGTGATGGGCCTGCTGGTCCACCTCGCCTGGTGGGTGCTGATCGGGTTGGTGATCGGCGCCCTGGCTCGACTGGTGCTGTCCGGGTCCCGCCCGATCGGGCCGATCACCACCGTGCTCGCCGGTATCGGCGGATCGCTGCTGGGTGGGGTCCTCGCCCGCGTGTTCTCGGTCGGCTGGATCCTCGAGTTCATCATCGCGATCCTGGTCGCGGCGGTGATCATCGCGGTCGTCGACCGCTCCGACCGCGGAGCGCGTATCTGATCGACGGGGGGTGTCCACCGCGCGCGGTGGACACCCCCCGTCCACATCAGGGCCCCGGCGCGTCCGGGGTGGTGTCGTCCTCGGCGGCCGCGGCCTGGGCGAGGGCCGCGTCCAGCTCGACCCGCACGGGGTCGCTCGCCGCGAGCCTGCGCGCGGCGTTGACCGCGGCGGCGGTGGTTTCGCCGATCTCGCGCGTGGACAGCGCCACATCCGGACCGAGCGGTTGGCGGAAGCACCATTCGACGATCGCGTCGCTGGTGGCGGATGACAGGGGATCGAAGCGCACGCCGACCATCGTCTCGCCCGGCGCGCCGCCCGCCCATGCCGCCGCAACCGTCCCCTCGATCTCCAACGGGCCATCGGTCAACAGCAGCACCAGGCGCAGCCGCTCGCCGACCGTTCGGGTGCCGTCCACCACCAGCCGGGCGCCCAGGCGACTCAGATCGGTGACCCGCGCGGAGCGAGAGACCGGATCGTCTCCGACCCCGTAGGCCCCCGCCAGACGCACCGGGAAGCGATGGCTGCTGCGCCGGTGGCGGACGGTGCGCGCCCAGAGGGCAACCGAGGTGAGCTTCGCGATATTGACCAGCGCCCACGAGGAGGTGACGATCAGCGCCCCCAACGGGAGGCGTCCCGGCAGGGTGAGCCACTGCGCCACGCCCTGCCACACGAGGGCGGCTCCGGTCAGCGCGGCCAAACCAACCGGCAGAATCAGGGCGCGTTTCACCACCGCGCGATCATCGCGCGCACCCTTGGGCGTCACCTTGAATGAGGCCTTCACACCGGGAATGAAGGCCGCCAGGGCCTGGACATAGGCCTCCATGCGCACGATCGAGTAGCGCTCGGTTTCGATGATCTGGTACCGACCGCGGGTCAGGGCGCGTGAGGCCAACGGCGTGAGCACCAACTGGGGCAGGAAGATCGCGGCGTACATCAGAGGGCCGGCCGACACCGGCACGACACCGGCCCCCAGCACCAAC
>DAOKZF010000256.1:0-1774 GCA_035325785.1 Miltoncostaeaceae bacterium | reverse complement strand
TGAGCGAGGAGGAGATCAAGCAGATCACCGACCACTGGAGGGCTCAGGGCCGACCCAGCATGCGTAAGGAGCTGCTTGAGCGGGCCGAGCCGGAGGATGAGGCCCGCGAGGTGGAGGGCGACGAGCTGCTGGAGAGCGCGATCGAGATGGTGGTGCAGCAGGGCACCGCGTCGGTGTCGCTGCTGCAGCGGCGGATGGGGGTGGGATACGCCCGCGCCGGCCGCCTAATCGACGCGATGGAGCGCATGGGCGTGGTGTCCGGGCACGAGGGTTCCAAACCGCGCACGGTTCTGGTGGGGGTGGGCGACCTGGATCGGTTGTTGCGCCGCCATCACGACGACTCCGAGGACGATGTCGCGGATCTCGAGGAGCTCGCGCCGGCGGCGGAATCGGTGACGCGGACCGACGAGGGGGCGGTCGAACCGGCGCCCTGAGAGGGAACCCGCAGGGCTTGCCCCGGTTGCGCCCCCCGGTGTGGAGGGCTAGGGTGCTGCGCGGTCGGTGAGCGATCATGCGACCGCGCAACCATGTTTGAAATTGGCACAACACTCCGAGAGGCTCGCCTCCGCCGCGGACTGGACATTCTCCAGTGCGAGGCCGAGACGAAGATCCGGGCGAAGTACCTCCGCGCCATGGAGGAGGAGCACTTCGAGTTGATGCCGACTCCCACCTATGTGCGGGGCTTCCTGCGCACCTACGCCGAGTTCCTGAACCTCGACGGTCAGCTGATGCTCGACGAGTACGAGTCGCGCTTCGAGTTCGAGCAGCCGAGCATCGAGTCGGAGCTGTGGCGTTCGCGGCGTGCCCGACCGGGGTCGTCGCGGATCGCCCATGGGCGTCCGCCCGCCCATCGTTCGCGGCGCTCCTCGGGCGGGCGCACCCGTCGGCCGAAGCGCCGGCGCGCCGAGTTGCGCCTGCTGTGGTTGGCCATCGGCGGGGTGATGGGCGTCGCGCTGCTGGTGTGGATGGGGGTGGGCGGCAGCGGCGATCAGTATTCGGCGGTTCCCGGTGTGAGCATCGACGCCCCGGTGGCCGGGGCGTCCCCGACCACCACGGCCACCGATCCGTTGGGCACCTCCACCCAGGAGGCACCGATGCCCGAGCCGCGCACGGAGATCGTGTTGAGCGGCGTCGGTGACATCGGCTCGTGGTTGACCGTGACCGGCCCCTCCGGGCGGACGGTGGTCGATCGCATGCTCGCGCCCGGCGAAAGCCAGACCTTCCGCATCAAGGAGTCCATTCGGGTCACGCCCGGCAACGCCGCCGGGTTGGCCGTCACGATCAACGGCAAGGAGACGCCGTTGACCGGTGGCGGTGAGACCTGGGTGCTGTCCTCGCAGGGGGCCGAGAACGGCCAGTAGGCCGCGCGCGACGGTCCTGGTGACCGGCGATGAGGTGCTGCGCGGGCGGATCACCGATCGCAACGGGCCCTACCTGGCCGCCTGGCTGGATGCGCGGGGGCTGTCGGTGGATGCGGTGACGGTGATCGGCGATCGCCACGCCGATATCCGCACGCGGGTGGCGGGCGCCGTCCAGCGCGGGGTCGATCTGATCTGCGTCAGCGGCGGCCTGGGGCCCACCCACGACGATGTGACGATGGAGGCGGTCGCTCAGGCCGCGGGGCGCTCGCTGCGGGTGGACCCCCGCGCGTTGGAGATGGTCGCGGCGCGCAGCGCCGGTCTGTCCGGCGGCCCCGCCAACGCGCGGCGCACGCGCCACAAACAGGCGGCGATGCCCGAGGGCGCCGTGGTCCTGGAGCCTCCGGGCACCGCCC
>DAOKZF010000255.1:0-1812 GCA_035325785.1 Miltoncostaeaceae bacterium | reverse complement strand
CGACTGAAAATCGTGGTGTCCCCGGTTCGAATCCGGGTCTCGCCATCACCCGGGAGCCCGCTTGCGAAGCGGGTTTTCGTCGCTCATGTGTTCGACGTCCGTTCGTTGCTGGGTTCGAGTACGCCCGATTCCGAGGGACCTGGGGAGCTCGACCCCGTTCGAGGGTTCGCCGAGGATGGCTGGAGCGGGGTGCGTCTCGGCGGAATTCGCTGCCAGTTTGAGATCATCCGCCGCCGACGCGAACCAGCAATGGTCTCCAATCCGGCATAGGAGTGGACCACAAACCGGGACCCCTCACGCTCTTCGGGCCCCCTCTGCAACCGGCCCGCCATGCGATATCATGTAGGCGATATCGGAGGTGATCGCCGTGGAACGAATCCTGATCCGCAATCTGCCGCTGGGGACGAAGGCCGCGCTGAGGGCCCGGGCTGCACAGCATCGTCGGTCCGTCGAGGCAGAGGTCCGAACGATCCTCGCGGATGCCCTCGAGCGCGAGTCGGTCACCCTGGCCGATCTGCTCGGCGCCGACGATGGTGCGGACGTCGCATTCGACCCTGAGCCTCTCGGTCTGCGGGCTCACACCCCAGATTTGTGACGCAATCGGTGCAATATGTGCTGGACACCAACGTCGTGTCCGCCCTGCGGGTGCGCGGGCGCAACCCGCGGGTGGAGGAGTGGACATCGGCGGTGCCCGTCGCCGATCAGTTCGTGGCGGCCACGACCATGGCCGAGATCGAGCGCGGCGTGATTGCGCGGGAACGCTCCGATCCCGCGCAGGGCGAGGTGCTCCGTCGATGGTTTGAGGGCAGGGTTCTTCCGACGTTCGCCGGGCGGGTCCTGCCGTTTGACCTGAACGCCGCGCGTGTGTTGGCCGGCTATCGCGTACCGGAACACGCGCCGCTGGATGACGCTCTGATCGCCGCGGTCGCCGAGGTCGCAGGAATGATCGTGGTCACGCGAAACACCCGTCACTTCGAACCTCTCGGGGTGGCCCGCGTCAATCCGTGGGAGGACGCGCCACCTGGCTGAGACGGCCGTCCCCGCCCGCAGCCTCCAGACGGTCACGCCGGGCTGAGTTAAGTGTTTCTCCTCGCCGGCCGAGACGTCGCGCATGAGACCCGACCGTCTTGTCCCATCCACCTCGCACCGGGCGCCGTGCGGTGCCGGCGGGCGCGCCGCGGCGCTGGCTCTTTCTTGCCTGATGGTGCTGGCCGGGGCGCTGGTTGTGAACGAGCCCGCCACCGGGGCGACCGCCGCCACGATCCGCGTCGACCCGACCCGGGGACGCGACGCGTGGCCCGGCACCGCCGCCCGCCCCCTGCGCAGCCTGGGTGCCGCATGGAACCGTCTGCCGGCCACCGTGGCGCGGCGCACCGTCATCGAATTGGCGCCCGGCGACTACCGCAACCTCAGCCCCGTCTACTGGGAACGCCACTCCGGTCGGCCGGGAGCGCCGATCGTGATCCGCTCCCTCAACCCCCGTCGCCGCGCCCGTCTGCCCGCCGTGAACATCTACGGCGTGCGCCACCTTGAGCTGCGCGACCTGACCCTGCGCGACGGCGGCGACGTGATCCACTGCGAACGCTGCAGCGATGTGACCCTGAGGAAGCTGACCGTCACCGGAACGGGCGCCCAGGAGACGGTGAAGGTCAACCAGAGCCGCCGGATCAGGATCCTGAACAGCAGGATCGGCGGAGCCGGCGACAACGCGATCGACTTCGTCGCCGTCACCGACGGTCTGATCACGGGCAACACCATCCACAGCGCCGAGGACTGGTGCGCCTACGCCAAGGGCGGTTCGGTGAACATCCG
>DAOKZF010000254.1:0-1815 GCA_035325785.1 Miltoncostaeaceae bacterium | reverse complement strand
CCCCCCCGCCGATGCCGCACACGTCCGCGCGCTCAATGCGGGTAGGGGTGCCCGTCCAGCAGGCACAGCGCCCGATAGAGCTGTTCGGTCAACACCACCCGCGCCAACTGATGGGGCATCGTCAGCGGCCCGAGCGACAGCCGCTCCTGGCACTCCCCCACCAGCCCCTCATCCAGACCCAGCGCGCCACCGATCATGAACGTCACCGGACGCCCGGAATCGATCCGGCCCCGCAGCCATGCGGCAAACGCCTCGCTCGAGGCGGGCGCCCGGCCGGTCGGGTCGAGGGCCACCAGATGCGCGCGCTCCAGCGCGCGGGCGCGCAGCCGTTCGGCCTCGGCAACCCGGGCCCGTCGCCCACCCCGCTGAAGCGCCTCGGGCTTCACCTCGTCCACCCGCAGGCCGATCATTCGCCCGACCCGCTCCTGGTACATGAGCCCCGCGGCGTCATGGGGAGCCCGCAACCCGCCGACGCAGATGATCTGGATCCGGGGAGCGCGTTCGCGGCGGGCCATCGCGGGCAGTCTCCCACGCGCGGGCCAGCGCGACCCGCTCGACGGCGCTCGGATGGGTGCCGAACAGCACGCGCACCCACACCGGGGGATCCGGATCCGCCCGCGCCAAGGCCACCAACCGGTGCTGCACACCGACCGCGGCCGACGGGTCGCCGGTCCATTCCAGGGCGCGAAGATCGGCCTGACGTTCAAACGATCGGCTCACGGCGTTCGCGAGCGGGGTGGCGATGAGCACGATCAGGGCAACCTCGACGGCCACGATGCTCAGCCGCCGCAGCGCCAGATCGCACCCGGCCGCCCCCTCCCTCACCGGCTCCGTCCCGGTGCGCCACACCACCACCAGGCGGGCGAGCCACGCCAGCGGAAGGGCCAGCACCAGCGGCCACAGCACCCCCTTGAGGACGTGATGATCGCGCACGTGTCCCAACTCGTGGGCGACCACCACCCTCACCTCGCGCGGCGTGAAGCCGCTCAGCAGGGTGTCATCCAGCACGATCCGGCGCGTGGCTCCCACACCCATCACGGCGGCGTTCGCGGCCCGCGTGCGGGTGGAGGCATCGCTCACGCGCACGTCGCCCACCGGCACGCCGGCCCGCGCCGCCAGCGACTCGATGTCCGTGCGCAGCGGCCCGGCCGGCACCGGGGTGCTCGATGAGAACAGCGGTGTGATCACCACAGGGCTCGCGAGCACGCTGACCAGCGCGAACGCGCAGACCACCCCGGCGAACGCCACCCACCACGCGCGCGCCCAACGCGCCAGCAGGAGGGTCACCAAGAGACCCAGCCCGGAAAACACCACCAGGACGATCAGCAGACTCCACCCGCGATCCACCAGCCACGCGCCGACCGGCTGATGCACGACGCCGTGGGAACGCGCCCAGAGGAAACGCGCCAGCGCGACGGGCAGCGCGACGACGCTCAACACGACGGCCGCGCCGGCCCCCGCGATCGCCCCCGCCCGCCCGGGGCGCGCCCCGGACCGGCGCACCACCACCGGGCGCCAGCGGGAACCGGTGAGCGCCACCAGCATCGCGACCGTCGCCGGAACCACCAGCCCCACGGTCGCAGACGCCCACAGGCCGCGACGATACGCACGGTCGGCGTCGACCCGTGCGGGGTCGAACCGGTCGAGACCGATCGGTTCCCCGGTGGGCGTGTGGTCGACGCCCCAACCGACGTGGCGCAGCACCACCAACCCGGCGCCGAGCGCCAGCAGACCAATCGCGAGCTGCGCCCACCTCCCGGGGAAGACATCCGAGAGCGCACGGCCGCGGGACGAACGGCGTCGGAACACGCCACA
>DAOKZF010000253.1:0-1820 GCA_035325785.1 Miltoncostaeaceae bacterium | reverse complement strand
CAACGCGCGCACCACCTCAATGGCGAGCGGCACCAGCACCAGCGCGGCGGTGAGCGCCCACAGCAGGTCGCCGATGGCCGGCGAGCCCACCAGGGTCGCCACGCCTCCGGCGCCCAGACTCACCAGGGTCGCGGCGGGCACGATCAGCGGACGCCGGTCCAGGTGCGGTGCGCGCGGGGTATCGCTCACGTCGGCGACCGGTGCGTCTAACATCGCTCCATGATGACGTAAGACGCCCCGCCGGGCGACGGGGTGTCGATGCGCGCCGCACAGACCGACATTCGGGAGGATCGATGAGCGACCATCAGCCGCGCGGGCCGGAACGAGTGGCCGAAATCATGAGCTCGCCGCTTCTGACCTGCACGGCCGACCTGCCCGTGCGGGAGATCGCGGCCCTGATGGCCCAGCACGCGATTCATGCGGTGGTGGTGCGTCCGAATCTGTGGGCCTCGGGCGACAGCGGGGAATGGGGGGTCATCTCCGACCTGGACCTGGTTGGCGCGGCGGCGCTCGACCCGGAGGGGTCCGAGGCGGGGCGGGTCGCCGCCCCCCCGCCGGTGATGGTCGGCCCGGACGAGTCGCCCTGGCGGGCCGCGGAGCTGATGGCCGCCTACAGCGTCACCCACCTGTTGGTCTGCGAGCCGGGCGAGGCGCCGGAGGGCATCGTCTCGGCGCTCGATCTGGCGGCGGCGATCGCTCCGCCACCACCGGCGAAGGACGCGCCGGCATCGGGGTCGGCCTTGCGTGCGGCGCCCGGCGATCGTCTGGTGATCCGCGGCCACACACTCGGCGAGCCGGACCGCGACGCCGAGATTTTGGAGGTGCGCGGCGAGGGCGGCGCGCCGCCGTTTCTGGTGCGGTGGAGCGACGACGGGCGGGTGAGCCTGTTCTATCCGGGCTCGGACGCCCACGTCGAGAACATCACCGGCGCCTGAGCGAGCGACGCGCCGCTCGCCGGTTGGGGGGCGCGCTCAGCGGGCGGTCCAGCCCCCGTCAACCGGCCGCGGGGCGCGGGGGACGAGGGCGCTGCTCGGGTCGGGGAGCCCCCGGGCCGCCTCGGGGACCCCCGGGGGGGGGGGGAGCCGTCCGCCGGGCGCGCCCGCCACCAACGCGGCCAGGGCCGCGGGATCGGCCCCGGTGGCGCGCGTGAGCATGGGTGTCTCGACCAGCCCGGGGCAGATGGCGTTCACGCGAATCCCGACCGTGGCCCATTCGAGCGCGGCCGCGCGGGTCAATCCCACCACGCCGTGTTTGGAGGCCGTGTAGGCGGCCGCGCCGGGGAAACCGACCAGGCCGGCGATCGACGCGTTGTTCACGATCGCGCCGCCGCCGCGCACCATCAACGGGATCTCGTGGCGCATGCAGCGCCACGTGCCGGTGAGGTTGATCGCCAGCGTGCGCGACCACCCGTCGTCATCGAGGGTGGTGAGGGGGGCCGACACCCCCTCGGTGCCGGCGTTGCTAAAGACGCGGTCCAACCGACCGAAGCGGGTGTCGATGGTGTCGACCAACGCCCGAACCTGGTCGTCGTCGCACGTGTCGCACGGCACGTAGCGTGCGGTGTGCCCGGTGAGGGTCAGCTCGCGCGCGAGGGCCTCTCCGGGGGGAACGGCCACGTCGGCCAGCACCACCGCGCAGCCGCGCCCGGCGAACAGGTGCGCGGCCGCGCGTCCAATGCCGGAGGAGGCTCCGGTGATCAGGGCGACCGGTGTCGCTTCGCTGGGGTCGGGCATCGGCCTCCGATCGGATGGCGCGGACGTCGCTGCGCCAGAGGGTAGCCGACCCGTCGGTGATCTCCGAGGACCGCGGGATCCCGTGCC
>DAOKZF010000252.1:0-1914 GCA_035325785.1 Miltoncostaeaceae bacterium | reverse complement strand
CCGGCACCGCGGTGTTCCTGTCGCCGCGCAAGGCCGCCACGCCGTTGTCGCTGCGCGACCAGGTCGAGTACTACCGTGCCTTCCAGGAGCATGTGCTGATCGTCTCGGTGCAACCGCTTGCGACCCCTCACGCCGATGTTGACACGCGCTTTCTGGTGGAGCGCATCGGCCCGCCACCGTTCACCGTCACACACCTGACCATCCATGCCGGCTACCGCGATACGCGCAACATCCCCGAAGTGCTCGCGACGGCCCGTGAGCTCGGCGTGCTCGGGCCGGAACTCGATCTGGAGAACGCCACCTATTTCATCTCGCGCGTCACCCTGGTGGTGGGTGCCGGGCCCTGGTGGCGGCGCCTGCGCAACCATCTGTTCATCACCATGGCCCGCAACGCCCGCAGCCCGATCGAGCACTTCCGCCTGCCCGCAAAACGCACCATCATGGGCGGATCCGAGGTGATCGCCCTGTAGGTGAGGCCTCGCCGCATCGGACGGCTTGCCCGGCGCCGGTCGGTGGGGATAGCGTCATCGTCGACCTGTCGACAAACCGGAGGGTGGGCGGGTGAGCGACCACGAGACGACGCCGTCGACCGACGAGCCCGCCCCGGGCGCGGCGACCCATACCGATGAGGCCCTGGCGGTGGGTGACGGCGGGGCCCTCAGCGGCCGGGGCGTCGGTGCCCCCGGGAGGGGCGTCCTGCCCCCCGCCTCAGCGGCGACCCACGCCGACGCGGTCCGGGTGCGCGTGACCTACCGAACCGCCGTCGACGTGGTGGTGCTCGCCGATCCCCGCCATCGGCGGCCCTTCCCGACCGACCACGCGACCGGCCGGGAGCACGACCTGTCGCTGACGCTCGGCGAAGACGAACGCTTGCAGACCCTGTCGGTCGACAGCACCGGTATCGGTCCACGGCTGGTGAGCGCCGGTGCCCAACTGCTCGGCGTCGTTGTCGGGGGTATCACCGGGCTGGGTGGGCTCTCGCGGCTCGCCGGCGTCGTGGGGGCGATGGCCGACGGGGAAGCGACCGACCGGCTGGCGGCGCTCGTCCCGGTCGACCTCCTGAGCGTCCTCAAACGCGGCGCGGCGGCCGGCACCGACCTGGAGGAGCACCGCCGGCGGCTGGAGCGGGCGATCGCCGACGCCGAACAACGGGTGGTGGACGGCGCGATTCGCGCGGCGGAACACCCCGATGATGTCTCGCAGAACATCGTCGTCGGTCGCGTGGAGCGCGAGCTGGCACGCCTGCGTCGCCTGCACGAACGGGTGAGCGAGGACCTCGCCCGCCGCGCCGCGGCCCACACCACCGAGTGGGAAGAAACCGACGAAGCCTGTCTGTTCATCCGTGATCTGCCCCCCGACCCGGCACCGGAGCCCGGGGAGGTCGGGCTGCCCGTGAGCCTCGCGACGCTGGGCGACCGGGCCGGATGGGACGCGAACGCCCGGGCCATCGCACGCGACATGCTCGGTCGCTTCGGCACCCTGGTGTGCGTGCGCGATGCGGAGGAGCCGGCGGAGGTGGTCAAACACCACGTGCCCGATCGGGTCGGTGGCGGCCGTCGGCCGATCGCGGGTGTGCCGCTGACCGCCGACCGGCCGGCGACTCCCCGGCTGATCGCGCGTGCCCCCCGCGCGGTCGAGGCCGCCCTGTACACCCCGGTCGTGCCGGACCAGACGATCGGCCTGAGCCACGGCGCGGGCGATATCGACCTGCGCCTGGTGCGCCGCCAACGGGTGCTGATCGTCGATGAGTTCAGCGATCACATCGGGGTGCCGCTCACCGGTGCCGGTCTGTTCGGCAAGAGCGTCCTGAACGTGAGCGTCGGCGAGCTGGGCGCGCTCACCGGCCTGTCGTCCTCTCGGACGACCGGTGCGCCCGAGGCCGCCGCGGGCGCCCTGGGCGGTCTCACCACGGGA
>DAOKZF010000251.1:501-1918 GCA_035325785.1 Miltoncostaeaceae bacterium | reverse complement strand
GGCCGAGGTTGCCAGCCGCTCGACGGACATGCCGATCAACTCGTGCCGGCGGCGTCCCAGCAGGGTCTCGGCCTGGGCGTTGGCCTGAAGGATCTCGCCGCGTTCATCGATCTCGAACATCGCGTCCGGTGCGCCCTCGAACAGCAGGCGCCGGCGCTGGTTCGCCTCGGTGCGCTCGGTGGTATCGCGCAGCACGCTGATGAAGAACCGCTCGTCGTCGGTCATCCAGGTGCCGAGCGACATCTCCAGCGGGAAGCGCTGCCCGTTGCGGCGCAGGCCGTGGACCTCCTCGCTGGGCTTAACGCCGATCACCCGCGCGGCCTTCATGCCGTGGTGCACCATCCGGTGGATGCCGGCGTTGTGGTCTTCGAGGTAATCCTTCGGGATGATGATCGCGGTCGGTTGACCGAGCGCCTCCTGCTCGCTGTACCCGAACAGGCGCTCGGCGCCCCTATTCCAGAAGATGATGTGGTCGGTGCTGTCGGCGGCGATGATCGCGTCGTTGGCGGCGTTGGCCAGCGATCGGAAGCGCTCCTCGGACGCCTGCAGGGCGGCGTTCGCCTGCCATGAGGCGATCTGCCCGCCCAGGCGGGCGCCGATATGGCCGCTCAGCTCGAGCAGCTCCGGATCGAGCGTGAGGGGGCGAAACGAGAAAAACTCGGCCGCCCCGAGCAGCCGGTCGCCGTCGCTCACCGGAAACGCCAGGGCACCGCGCAGCCCGGCCTCGGCGGCCTCCTGACGGCGCAGGAATCGGTCGTCGTGGCGCACGTCCTCGAGCCAAATCGGCCCGTTCGCGGCCGCCACGCGCCCCGGCAGGCCCCGCTCCGAATGCAGGTCGAGTCCATCGCTCGCCGCGTGGAACGCCACGAACCCCGGACTTTCGGAGTGCGTCCACACCCCCGACGGGTTGATGCTGGCCTCGTCCTCGTCGAACCAGTAGAAATGCCCGACCGGCCACTGCGACCAGGAGCAGATTGCGGCCAGCGCATCACGGATCACGCCGGTGAGAGTCTCGTTGGTGTCGCTCGCCCGTGCGATCGTGGCCAGCAGTTGCGCCAACGGCAGGGCATCCCGGCGGGGAGCGGGGCCCCGCTCGTCGATCTGTCGACCGGCATCGTTCACGGAGTGCGCCTCGGGGCGGGACCAACACAGTTCAGTCGGCACGCGTCGGACACCATGCCGCTGCATCGGACGGGGGAGGGGATTCTTGAGCGACCGGCCACGGGAGGTCCGGCGACCGCCGTCTCATCGGCCCGCGATCGGATGCTGTTCACGGGGGTTGTCCGGTCCGCGGCGATGCGCGCGATTCTAGCGCCCGCCCGACATTTGTTGTCGGGTTCAGGGATTTCCGTAGGTTTTTTGTGAGTGCGCGCGCGCGGTTCCTCGACCTGACCGGACCGGCGGCCGGCGGGGCGGT
>DAOKZF010000251.1:0-491 GCA_035325785.1 Miltoncostaeaceae bacterium | reverse complement strand
CGGTGATGGGCACCGGGATCATGTCGATCGCCCTGCGGCTCACCGGCCACGCCGGCCTCTCGTTGGCCCTCCTCTGGGTCACCGCGGCGCTCTGGGGGGTGCTCGGCGTGGCGCTGATCGCCCGGGCGCTGATCGACCGCCCGCGAATGATGCGAGAGCTGCGCACCCCGGTGGCCCTCACGGGCATCGCCGGCACGGCGGTACTCGGTGCGCGTCTGGGCGATCACGGTTGGACCTGGGCTCCGGCGCTGGCCCTGATGGTGGCGGGAATCCTCTGTCCCCCGGTGATCCTGCCGGTGGTTCGGGGCATCGGGCGGACGGTCACCGGCGAAGCGTTCCTGATCACCGTTGCGTTGGAGGCGCTCGCCGTGCTTGGCGCGATCGTCTCCGAGCAGCACCGGAGCGCGACGCTCGCCGCGCTCGCGCTCGCGCTGCTGATCGGCGGGGTGGCGGTCTATCCCTGGGTGGTGATCCGTTTCGACCGCGAGCAG
>DAOKZF010000250.1:0-1943 GCA_035325785.1 Miltoncostaeaceae bacterium | reverse complement strand
GCTCGATGACGATGCTGCCGGACGGCTCGGCCCGGTACGTCACCCTCGGCCCGAAGGTCGACAGCGACAACACGAACCTGCTTGCCGTGCGCCCGCCGGCCGGGCCGGGCGGCCTGGCGGCGGCCTTCCCGGCGCAGATCGGCCAGGCATCGTCGTCGTCCATCCTGAAACTCTCACCGCCCGATGCCGCCGGCAACCAGTTGGCCGTGCGCACGGCGTCGCCCCACGGGGTGGCGTACCTGGCGCCCGGCGCGGATCCCGCGGCGGCGGTCTTTGAGCCGCTGGTGAACCAGATCACCCAGATCGCGATCGCACCGAGCGGGGAGGCCGCCGCGATCGTCAGCGGCTCGGGCGCCCCGTCCGGCCCGGCCGCGGCGGTCTCCTTTCGCCCGGCCGGCCCCTCCGGGCGGTTCGACACCCCGCGGATGCTCGATCTGGCCGGCAACGGACGCTCCTACGGCGTGGGAATCGTGATCGACCCCGACGGCGGCGTGCTGGCCGTTTATCGCACCGAACAGAGCGCGGCGTTGTTGCAGACCTACGCCCCGCCCGGGGGCGCCTTCGGCCCGGCCCAGGCGCTGCCGGTGAGCGCCGGAGCGATCGACACCGCGGTGGTCCGCTCCAGCACCAACGGCCACGCGATCCTCACCTGGACCGAAGACACCGGCGGTGACACGAACGCCGAAGAGGTCTGGTCGATGAGCCGCGCGCCGGGCCAGCCGCTGGGAGACAGGTCGCTGGTGGCGCGCGCCGACGCCGGGCACAGTGTGTCGTCGGCCCACGGGGCGGTCACCGACGACGGCACCCGCTATGTCGCGTATCTGGACGGGGTCATGGCCACCCCATGCACCAACAACTACGGTCGCGATGTGGGCGCCGTGCTGGCGGTCAACTCCGGTGCGGCGTGGACGAAGCTGAACGCCCCGACCGCGTGGCCGCAGCGCACCGAGATCAACACGATCGCGACCGCGGGCAATCGCGTGGCGGTGGTCAGTTTCCACAGCGATGACCCCAGCGGCGATCGCTGCGCGGGAGCGCACACCACCTCACGCCTCGACATCCAGACCGGCACCGGGGCGGCCCTGGGGACCGCGCGCACGCTGACCAGCGAGAGCGTCACCGACCGCAGCGCATCGGTGCGCGAGGCCGGGCTCGGGCTGAATGCGGCGGGCGCGTGGGCCCTCCTGGACGACGAACCCAACGGGGGCGGCAGCGCGCGTTTTCTGTACACCCAGGCCGCGGACGCGCCCCCCCCGCCCCAGCCGACCGACGGCGCGGTTCCTCCGGGCGCCGTCAGGAAGCCGTTGCCGGCCCCCGGCACGGTGACGATCTCGGGCAACAGGCTGGTCGCCTCGGGCGCCGGGCAGGTGCCGTTCTCGGCCTCCTGCGTGCGCTCAAACGCCCACGGCGGCAGGACCTTCTGCGCCATCCGGGCGATCATCCAGTTGCAGGTGTCCGGCAAGAATCCCGGCGGGAACATCGCCCATGCCGTGAAGCCGAAGAAGACCACCAAGAAGCCGACGAAACCGAAGGTGAAGTTGATCACCCTCGGCACGTCGAAGGTTGCCCGGGTGGCCAACGGCAAACGCGGCCGCATCGTGGTGCGTCTGAACGCCCAGGGCACGAAGCGCCTGCGGGCCATGGGACGCCGCCCGTTGACGGTGACCCTGAGGGTCACGATTGCCCGTAAGGGCTTCGCCACTCGCACGATCACCCGCCGGGTGAAGCTGGTCGCGGCGCCCGCGAAACGGGCGGCCGGCGGCGGAAACCGAGCGGGTACCCGCTGATCGCCACGCGTCGGTGTCGGGCGGCCCGCCGTTGACCGGGCCGCCCGACACCGATGCGTGCCGTGTGCGGATCGTCCGTCCGAGGCGACCGGATGGAGGATGACGGGATCGAACCGACGACCTCCTGCTTGCAAAGCAGGCGCTCTCCCAACTGAG
>DAOKZF010000249.1:0-1947 GCA_035325785.1 Miltoncostaeaceae bacterium | reverse complement strand
GGTTCCGCACCTGCCCGGCGCGGTGTGTGTGAACGCCGACGAGATCGCCCGGCGGCGTTGGCCGGACGACCCGGTGGCCCACTCCTACGAGGCGGCGCGCGTCGCCGAGCGAACCCGCCGCGCCCTTCTGGGGGCCGGGCGCTCGTTCATCGCCGAGACGGTCTTCTCTCACCGCTCGAAGCTCGATCTTGTGCGCGACGCGTACGGGGCCGGGTACACCGTGGTTCTTCATGCGCTCATGGTGCCGGAGGAACTCGCGGTGGCGCGCGTCGCCTACCGGGTGCGGGCCGGTGGACACGCGGTGCCCGAACACAAGATCCGCGAGCGCCATCGACGCCTGTGGGGCAACGTGGCGGTGGCGGCCGGGTTGGCCGACACGGCGACCTTCTACGACAACAGCCACCACGAGGGGCCGCGGATCGTCGCCCGGTTCGCCGGGGGCGTGCCGTCCGATGATGTTCGGTGGCCCGAATGGGCACCTGGCCCGCTGGTGGCGCTCACGCCGCGGACGCATCGGTAGGCGCGGGCGGTCCGTGGCCCCGGGTGGGTGGGCGCCGAGGCGGTCGGTACCCAACCACCCGGGGTGAGCGCCACCCGGACCCGCGCACACGGCATCGTCATCCCCCCCGCCACGTCGGCCCCGGCCGGCGGGTGAGCGTCGCTCTGGGCACGGCGTTCGGGTTGGGCGCGTGTGCCCGCCGCGGTCGTAAGGTGGGCGTGACGAGCCGCACGCGTCGGCGTTCTGCCGCGTCGTGGCCCGGTCGTCTGTGATCGCCCCCATACGCACGAGAACAACGCCCCCTGATCATCATCACCCGTCGCTGGCCGACATGTTGCTCGGTCAGCTCGCCGACCGGCGCGCGCGCACCGCGGTTGAACTGGCGCGTGCGCTGCGGGCCGAGCGGGCGGCGGTCGAGGCGGCGCTGGGGAGTCTGGTGGGCGCCGGTCGGGTTGATGCGCTCAGCGGCGGCGGGCGGCGCCACTTCCTGCTCGCCGATATCGACGCCCCGGCGAGTGCGGCTGGTGAACCCGCGCCCATTCCCACATGGACTCACGATCGACGGGTGCTGGAGGCCCGCACCTGTTATCGCCACCTGGCCGGCCGGCTCGGGGTGGCGCTCACCGATCGGCTGCGCGCGCGGGGGTTCATTGATGCGCGTTGGCGCGCGACCCGCGAGGGAGCGCAACTGCTGGGTGCCTGGGGCGTGGCCGATGCCGGACACCGTGAGGGGCGCGGCTGCCTCGATTCGACCGAGCGGCGATTGCACCTGGGCGGGGCGCTCGGGGCCGCGGTCTGCGATGCCCTGTTCGCGCGCGGTTGGCTGGTGAGGATGGACGCCCCGCGCGCGGTGGGTCTGACCGACGCGGGCCGGACGGCGTTTGCCGAGGCCGGTGTGGATGTGTCGGCGCTGTCGGCGATCGAGGACGGTGCCCACGGGCCGACCGGCGCCGCCATGGAGCGCTAGGTTTCGCCGCACATGCCCCGCCCGGTCAGCGAAGGCGACATCGCCCCGAAGCTTGATGCGGACACCCTCGAGCGGGTGGCCGCCGACAACGCCACCGCCGGCGCACGGGCGAGCCTGGTGGAGGCGGTGCGCGATGTGGTCGACTCCGCGGCCCCCGACGATCTGGTGGCCGTGGCCCAGTGGTTGCAGGCGCTCGCCGCGGCCGCGCCAGCCGATGACGCCGCCCATGTGACGGCCGCCCTGCTGGGGCAGGATGAGCTGCGCTACGGCACCCCGCCGGTCGATCCGGATGCGGAGCTGGTTGACGACTGGCGGGAGGCGATCTACCCGTACCGCAACCTGATGCGCCGCAAGCCGTACGAGCATCAGAAGTATCTGTTGCAGGTGGAGTTGCTGAAGCTGCAGGCGTGGGTGAAGGAGACCGGCCAGCGGGTGGTGATCCTGTTCGAGGGGCGCGACGCGGCCGGCAAGGGCGGCACGA
>DAOKZF010000248.1:0-1997 GCA_035325785.1 Miltoncostaeaceae bacterium | reverse complement strand
GTCGCCCGCCGCCACCGGGCGGACGGTCAGCTCGGGCCAGGCGACATGGGTGGGCACGTAATCGACCCGCACCACCCGCGCCGTGCCGGCCGGGGGCACCTCGAGGCGCAGCAGGGCGATCAGGCCGTCCTGGCGGTTGCCGAACTGGCCGGCCAGCAGGTTGCCCTCGCCGTACACCACCGGCACGCCGCCCAGGTAGCGGATCGGTTGCACCACGTGCACGTGCTGGCCGACCACCGCCGTCACCCCCGGGATCTTCACCAACGCGGCCGCCAGACTTCGCTGGAAGGCGCTCGGGGCGTGTTGGTACTCCTCGCCCCAGTGCACGTTCACGATCACCGCGCGCGCGCCGGCGCGCCGCGTGCGGGCCACCTGGGCGCGGATCGCCGCAGCGGTGGCGGGGCGCACCGACCAGGGGTGGGGTCGGGGGATGCCGTTGGTGTGTTCGGTGGCGGCCACGAAGCCCACCGGTACGCCGCCGACGTCGAGGATCACCGGACGGTCCGCCTCGGCCGCGGAACGGGCCGCTCCGGTGTGGCGCACCCCCACCCGGTCCAACGCGCCGAGGGTGGCGCGGATGCCGGCGCTGCCCCCATCCAACGTGTGGTTGGAGGCGGTGGAGCAGATGTCCCAACCGGTCGCGCGGATCGCGTCGGCCAACGAGCCCGGGGCGCGGAAGATCGGATATCCCTGCGGGGCTCCGCCGCCGATCGGCGTTTCGGTCTGGCAGAGCGCCGCGTCGGCCGCCCGGATCACCGGCGCGATCGGGGCGAGCATCGGCACGACGTTGTGGTGCCGCCCGCCTCCCAGTTGACGGGAGCGTGCGATCAGCGAGCCGTGCATGAGCAGGTCGCCGGAGGCCGCGATCGTCAGGCGGGTCGGCACACGCAGTCCGACCCGGTACCGGCTCACCCGACCGTCCGTCTCGATCGCCCGCAGGTGCACGCGCCAGGCGCCGCCGGGCAACGGGCCGAGCGGCACCGTCACCTTTCCGGCGCGCTGCGGTTCGCCCGGCATGCGACGCAGGGTCCGCTCGCGCCCGGGTGTGACGATGCGGGTGATGGTGGCGGTGATCGTCGCCGGGCGGTGCAACACCAGACGGACGTCGGCCCGTCCGGCGTGCTTCTGGGCGTTCAGGCCGTGGAGCAGGGGAGCGTTCGGGGCGCCGGCGGCATTCGCGGCGCCGGCCGCCAACAGGGCGACCGTCACGATCAGCGGTGCGCGCATGGGAAGACGCTACCGCCTCCGTCGGACGGCGGGTCGGTCGGCCGATCTCGCTGGTAGCCTGACGTGACCGATCGCCCGCCGTGGGAGAGTCCGGCCTCGGGCCGGCGCCGAAGGAGCAACCGCCCCGGAATCTCTCAGGCACCCGGACCGTGGTGGGCGCGGTGGCGCTGGAGAGCGGATGGCGACATCCCGCCGACGGGGAAAGCCCACGATGGGTGGGTGCATCTCTCAGGCACAGGGACAGCGGGGGTGCTTGGTCCTGTCGTCGCCCCGGAGCCCGTTCCCGTGACATCCCGTCTCTCGCTCGCCGAGCTCGAGCAGCGCCCCGCCTTCGCCGACCGCCACATCGGTCCGTCCGACGGCGAGGTTGCCGCCATGCTCCGGACGCCCGGCTGCTCGCCGCCCGCGCTGGCCGCGCCGTTGAGCGAGGCGTCCGCCACCGAACGGTTGCGCGAGCTCGCCGCGCGCAATGAGGTGTTCCCCACCCTGATCGGCCTGGGCTACCACGCCACGCTCCCCCCGCCGGTCATCCAGCGCAACATCATCGAGAACCCCGCCTGGTACACCGCCTACACCCCCTACCAGCCGGAGATCTCGCAGGGGCGCCTGGAGGCGCTGCTCAGTTTCCAGACGGTGGTGAGCGACCTCACCGGTCTGCCGTTGGCGAACGCGTCGCTGCTGGATGAGGGCACCGCCGCGGCGGAGGCGATGACGATGGCCCGGCGGGGGGCCCGCGCCCGCGCGCAACGGGTCTTCGCGGGTGTGGGCCG
>DAOKZF010000247.1:0-2123 GCA_035325785.1 Miltoncostaeaceae bacterium | reverse complement strand
GCTCCAAAGCCCGCCGGGCATCCTCATCAAACTTGAGCAGCTTGGCCATCTCGTCCTTTTTCGTTGCTGAGAGTGTCGTCTATGACCGCGAATTCGCCGTCCGCTCAGGAGGCGGAGACGACCGCGAGAATGTCGTGTTCGCTCAGGATCATGAGGTCCTCGCCGTCCTCGGTCACCTCGGTGCCGCCGTACTTGGAGTAGATGACCTCGTCGCCCACCGAGACCTCGAGCGCCACGCGCTCGCCGTCGATCCAGCGGCCCTCACCGACCGCGACAACGGTTCCGCGCTGCGGCTTCTCCTTGGCGGTTTCGGGCAGGTAGATCCCGCTCGCCGTAACGTCGTCCTGCTCTGAAGCCTTGACGATCACGCGGTCGCCCAGCGGCTTGAGACTCATCGGCCCTCCCGGGGTCGATTGGGTGGCATGTGCGGTGCGCGCGCTCCGAGTGAACAGGCCGCACCGGGGCTTGGCACTCACTCACGGCGAGTGCCAGGCGGCAGAATAACGCACCTCGCCCGCCGGCGCCGAACGACGCCGGGGAGCCGCACCTCACGCGCCGGCGACGAATTCGGCGAGGGTCGCGCGCAGATCCACTCCGGGGCGCACGAACACCCACCACAGGTAGAAACCGTCCCGGCTGTCGGAGGCGATCGCGGCGGTGGGAGCGGGCGCCGCCTCGGGCTCGCGAACGAACAAGGCGGTGGTCAGGCGCTCCGCGCTCGGGTCGTCGATCCCCCAGGCGGCCAGGGCCAGGGCGACCCCCTCGGGCGCGCTGGAACCGCCGCCGCCGATCAGCGCGCCGCAGCTCGCGCAGGCGCCCGGCGCGGGCGCGCGACCGGGGGCGGCGTCGGCCGCACACAGCGGGCAGGTCAACAGAACGCTCATCGGATCAGGTTAGCGATCGGCGTCGGGTGCACCGATGAACCGACCGGGCGCGCGATCCGCCCATGGCGCTCCAACCACGCGAACCCTCAGCCGGTGTGCGGCAGGACCAACGCCAGCACCGCGACCACCACCACCAGCGGGCCGGCGATCGGCGGGGTGCGCACCGCATGCAGACGCCAGGTGAGCAGACCCACCGCGGCGCCGGCGATCCCGGCGAGCACGATCAGCAGCACCTGCAGGGCGGGAAAGTAGTCGCGCCCGATCGCCACGGCCGCGAGCACCGCCGTCAGCGCCGCCCCGAGGGCCAACGACTCCACCCCCTCCAGCTGTTCGCGCGCCACGCGCACGGCCTCATCGGCGAACCAGTAGGCGGCCAGCAGGTTCCAACCGGTGAGCACCAGGAGGGTCACCGCGCGCTGGTCGGCGGTGGCGGTGAGCCACTGGGTGCCCAATGCCACCCCGGTGAGCAACGCCACCGCGGCCACCGCGGCCAGGGCGCCCGCCACGACCCGCGCACCGGCTCGCTCGGTGGCATCCAGCGCCAGGTCGGCGGTGATCTCGCGCGGGGTCTGGCGCACCACGCGGCCGGAGGCCGCCAGACGGCGCAGCCCCCACACCCCTCCCAGGTAGAGCGCGGCCCCCAGCCCGCCGCCGATCGCCAGCGACAACCAGGCCGCCTGATCGGGGCTGCGCCCCGCGATCCGCAGCAGGTTGTAGATCACGATCCAGCCGATGAGAACCGCCCCGACCAGCCAGGTGGCCGGGTGGGTGCGGTGGTCGCGGGCCGCGGTCACGAGCGGACCAGCCGACCGCCGTCCACCACCAGGGTGTGCCCGGTGACGTAGTCGCCGTCCAGCAGGTAATGAAGGGCACCGACCACGTCGTCGGGGCTGCCGACCCGGCCCAGAACGCTCTTTTCGGCCGAACGGCGGGTGGCGTCGTCGCTGGATCCATCGGGCATCAAGACGGTGCCGGGGGCGATCGCGTTGACCGTGATCTCGGGCGCCAGTTCCTGGGCGAGCGAACGAGTGAGCATGCCGATGCCGGCCTTGGACATCCCGTGGACGATGAACCGCGGCCAGGGCTCGAGCCCGGCCACGTCGTTCATCAGCACAACCCGCCCAGGGTGTTCACCCGCCGCCAGAAACGGCCGGGCGCGCTGAACCATCAGCAGCGGAGCGCGCAGGTTGACCGCCAACACGCGGTCGATGTGGTCCTCATCGATGTCGGCGAACGCGC
>DAOKZF010000246.1:0-2213 GCA_035325785.1 Miltoncostaeaceae bacterium | reverse complement strand
GGCCACCCCCGTCGACGATGCGCTGCCGGTGGTGATCCTGCGCGACGTCAGCGGCCTGTCACGGGGGGACGAGGACGAGGACTACCGCGGCCGCGCCGGCGTGCGCGGCGCCCTGGTGGTGGTGGCGCGCGGGGGCGGCACCCTGCAACAGAAGGCGCGCGTGGCCGCCCGCCATGGGGCGCGGGCCGTGGCGATATGGGATGAACCCGCGCGCGGAACGACATGAGCGGTCGACGGTGGCGAGCTTCTCCTCCGCCGGGCCGACGGTTGATGGGCGCCAGAAGCCGGAGTTGGTGGCGCCGGCGGTTGCGCTGCCGGTGGCCCTGCCCGGGCGCGGGCCGGACGGCCGGGCACGGGTCGGTGAGCTCACGGGCACGAGCGCCGCGGCGGCCGAGGTGGCCGCCCGCGCGGCGGCCCTGCGGGCGCGCGAGCCCCGGATCGGCCCGCGCCGCGCGCGTGCGCTGCTGATCGCGAGCGCGCAACGTCTTCCCGGGGTTGCCTCCACACGCCAGGGAGCGGGTGAGGTCGGGGCGCCCGATCCGGGTGCCGCCACCGTGTATCCGCCGATCATCCAGGTGCCCGAGGGCGCTCGGGCCGTGCGTCTGCGGGTGAACGACCGCGGTCCGGCGATCGGCACCTACGTGATCCGGCTGCACCGTCCCCACGCGGGCGCGGTATCGGTGACGGTCCCGGCCGCCACGGCCCGCCGGGGCACGAGCATTCGGGTGCCGGCCGGGATGGAGGCGGGACATCTCACGGTGAGTTCGGCCGGACGGCGGATCGCCGCGGCGCCGGTGTTCGCGCGCCGGGCGCCCACTCGGGCGAATGTTGACGACCTCGGAACGCCGGCGGTCCGCACGCGGGCCGGCGGCGCGCAGATCATGGTGCGCATCGGTCGCGTGAACCGGGTGGCCGGGCGCATCCAGGCCGTCGCGTTGAACGATGTGCGATTTGAGCTGGTGCCGCTCGCCGGCGGGTCGCCGCTGACGGTGCTCGGTACCGGCCAGAGCGGGAGTTGGCCGGCCGGGACCTACCGTTTTCTGCTCGCCGATCGGGACGCCGACGGCATCGAGATCCCTCGGGGCATGTATCGGTTGCGTGTCAGCGCCCGCCATCCCGGAGGCGGTTGGCTGCGTCGGGCGAGCGCCCCGCTGCGGGTCCGCTGATCGGTCGCCGCGGTGGCCGGGCGAGAAATTTCGGCGGAAGTAGCGATTGTCACTTGCCGACGGGCGCTCGGCATCGTAACTTGATCACCATGTCACTAAGTGTCGTTGAAGGGACCTCACGCCATGGCGGGTGACCGGCTCACCCTCGGGGTCGCCGCGCGCCTGTCGCGCTATCTGCAGGTGCTCACCCAGTCCAAGAAGATGGGCAAGACGAGCATCTCGTCGCAGGCGATCTCCGAATACACCAACGTCAACCCGACGCAGATCCGCCGCGACCTGTCCGGGTTCGGCAAGTTCGGCAAGCGGGGTGTCGGTTACGACATCGATTCGTTGATCGAGCAGATCCGCAAGATCCTGCGCACCTCCGGGCAGCACAACATCGCCCTGTTCGGCGCCGGGAACCTCGGGCAGGCGATCGCCACGTCCGGGGTGTTCGCCGACCACGGTTTCCGGATCTCCGCGATCTTCGACGTCGATCCCGAGCGGGTGGGGATGCAGGTGGGCGAGCTGGCGGTACGCCACTACGACGAACTGCCCCAGGTGGTCGCCAACGAGGGGATCATGGTCGGCGTGCTCGCTGTGCCGAGCGAGGCCGCCCAGTTGGTCGCCGACGATCTTGTGTCCCACGGGGTCAAGATCATCTTCAACTACTCGGATGCGCTGCTCAGCGTGCCGTCGGACGTGACCGTGCACACCTCCAGCCCGGCGGTCGAGCTGCTGTACGCGCTGTACTTCTACCTCAGCTGAGGTCGGTCCCGGCCGGCGAGCCGTTGCTATGCTCGCTGGCGAATGGGGGCCACACACGATCCCGAGACGGGCATCCTCGCGGGTGTACGACAGCGCTTCGAGGACTCGGTCGACTTCACCGTGGGTCTCGAGGAGGAGTACCAGATCCTCGACCCGCGAACGCTCGCACTGACCGGCCGGTTCGAGGACCTGATGGCCGCCGCCGACCCGGCGCTTGCGCCGCGGCTGGCCGGCGAGTTGATCGCCAGCGAGATCGAGTACCGCACGGAGCGGCATCTGCGGTTTCCCGATGCCGCACGG
>DAOKZF010000245.1:0-2251 GCA_035325785.1 Miltoncostaeaceae bacterium | reverse complement strand
CGGACCGTAATCGGTGAGAAACGTGACCGTCAGTGGCCCGCCGGCACCGCTCACGCTCGCGCGACGACCGAATCGTCGCACCGAACCGTCCTGCGCTCAGGTGCCGGGCAGCGCATCCCGCAGGGCATCGATGAGCCCCGGAATGGTGTGGGCGCGCGCCTCGACATGCACCGGCAGACCGTTCTCGCGGATCGTGGCGCTGGTGATCGGCCCGATCGACGCCACCCTCGGCCCGTCGCCCCGCGCAAGCCGTCGGCGATCGGCGTCGGACAGCAGACCGAGGAAGGCGTTGACCGTGGAGGACGCGGTGAAGGTGACGACGTCCGCCGCCAACGCGGCCTCCAGGGCCGCGGGCGCCGCCGGTTCCGGGATGGCCTCGTAGAGGAGCAACTCGTCCACCCGCGCGCCGCGCGCGCGCAACTCATCGACCAACAGCGGGCGAGAGCCGCGGGCGCGTGCCACCAGAATCGTCGCGTCGGAGAGGTCATCGGCGAGCGCCTCGAGGATCCCCTCGGCGACGAACCGCTCCGGCACCAGGTCAGCCCGGATGCCGTGCTCCCTCAGGCGCTGTTCCGTCGCGGGGCCGATCGCAACCACCGTGGTGTCCGAGGACAGCGCGCGGGCATCCCGCCCGCGGGCGGCCAGCCGCTCAAACAGGGCATCGACCCCGTTGACGCTGGTCAGAATCAGATGGCTGGCCGCCCCGATCCCCTCCAGCAGGGCGTCGTCGGCACCCTCCGGCTCGACCGGCGCGATCCGGATCGTGGGCAGCTCAATCACCTGGGCCCCCAGGGCCCGCAGACGATCGCTCATCTCGCTCGCCTGCGCTCGGGAACGGGTGACCACCACCCGTCGACCACGCAACGGCCCCCGCGACAGCCAATCGATCCCCTCGGCGAGCCCCGCCACCGGACCGATGACCACCACCGCCGGCGAGCCGAGCCCCGCATCCCGCACCGCCTCGGCCAAGCTGCCGATGGTCGCCACCACCCGACGCTGACGGGGTGTGGTGCCCCACTGGACCGCGGCGGCGGGCTGGTCGGCCGGGCGGCCGCCGTCGATCAACTTCTGGGCGATCGCCGCGAGACGGCCCATACCCATCAGGATGACGAGCGTGCCGGGCACCCGAGCCAACGCCGCCCAATCGGTCTGCTCCGAGGGCTTGGTGGGATCCTCATGGCCGGTCACGACGGTGAACGAGGTTGACACGCCCCGGTGGGTGACCGGAATCCCGGCGTAGGCGGGTGCCGCGATCGCGCTGGTGATGCCCGGAACGACCACGTAACGCAGGCCGGCGTCGGCCAACGCCAGGGCCTCCTCCCCCCCGCGGCCGAACACGAACGGATCGCCGCCCTTCAGGCGCACCACCCGCCGTCCGGCGCGCACCTGCTCGACCAGGTAGGCGTTGATCTCGTCCTGGCTCATGGCGTGACGGTCCGGTTCCTTGCCGGCGTTCACCAACAGGGCATCGGCGCGGCACAGCGGCAGCACGGCCTCGGTGCCGAGCCGGTCGTACACCACCACCTCCGCCGCGGCGAGCGCCTCGCGACCGGCGACCGTCAACAGCCCGGGGTCCCCGGGGCCCGCTCCCACCAGATGGGCGATTCCCGTCGTGTCCGTCATGCCCGCACCCTCTCCAGTTGTCCCGCGATCCGCTCGGCGAGCCCCTCGGGGTCGCCGGGGTCGCCATGATCGGTGATCCGCGCGTGACGGGCGCCGTCCTCGGATGCGGCGAAGGCCGTCAGGGTCAGGGCACCGTCCGCGACGGTGGCCAGCGCACCGATCGGCTGCATGCACCCACCGCCGAGCGCCGCGAGGATCCACCTCTCGGCCCGCAGGCACACGTGGGCGGACGGATCGTCGAGCGCGGCAACCGCCTGGGTCGCCGGACCGTCCGACCGGCCCTCCAGCGCCAGCAGGCCCTGCCCGGGAGCCGGCGTCGACACCTCGGGTGCCAACGGAGTGATATCTCCCCGCGCGATCCCCAGACGATTCAGACCGGCGGCCGCGAGCACCAGGGCGTCGAGGTCCCCTGAGTCGAGACGCTCCAGACGCGTGCCGACATTGCCGCGTACCGGGGCGATCGTGAGATCGGGACGGGCCAGGCGCAACTGCGCCTCCCGGCGCGGTGAACCGGTGCCCACTCGGGCGCCGGCGGGCAACGCATCCAGGCCGCCGGGCACGCCGACCAACACGTCGCGCGGATCCTCCCGCGTCGGAACCGCCACCACCGCCAACCCCGGCGGCAGGT
>DAOKZF010000244.1:0-2345 GCA_035325785.1 Miltoncostaeaceae bacterium | reverse complement strand
CGGGCGGGCCTCCGAGCGCGCGACCGAGTTGTTCCACGCCGCTCCCGGCTGTCGGCGCTCGGCCGAGGCCTTCTCGCAGTCCGAGCGGTGGGAGAGCCTGGACACCGACGCCGCGAACGGCTGCATCCACGACCTGGAGCACGCCTACTCGGTCGACGGCGGCCTGGCGATCCTGTTCGGCAACCTGGCCGAGGACGGCTGTGTGGTGAAGACCGCCGGGGTCGACGAGTCGATCTGGACCTTCAGCGGCCCGGCGGTGGGGGTGGAGAGCCAGGAGGCGGCGGTCGAGGCGATCCTCAACAACCGCATCGCGCCCGGCGACGTGGTGGTGATTCGCTACGAGGGGCCCAAGGGTGGCCCCGGGATGCAGGAGATGCTGTACCCGACCTCCTACCTCAAGGGGAAGGGGCTCGGCGCCCAGTGCGCGCTGCTCACCGACGGGCGGTTCTCGGGGGGCACCTCGGGCCTGTCGATCGGCCACGCCTCGCCGGAGGCGGCCGCCGGCGGCACGATCGCCCTGGTCGAGGACGGCGATGTGATCAGCATCGATATCCCCAACCGGTCGATCACGCTCGAGGTGGGCGAGGATGAGCTGGCCGAACGACGCGCGCGGTTGGAGGCGACCATCGGGTACCGGCCGGCGAACCGCAACCGTCCGGTGTCGCAGGCCCTGCGCGCCTACGCGGCGATGGTGACCAGCGCCGACACGGGCGCGGTGCGCGACCTCTCGCGCATCGAGGGCGCCCCGGTGCGCGTGGAGGCCTGAGCGGGGGAACAGCTCAGACGGCGCTCGATCCGGCTCGCCGGCGCGGACATTGTGAAGAAGGAATACGGTATATTCCGTCTGTGTGGGAAGTCCATGTGGATTACGTCGAGATCTGGCTGAAGGAACTCGACGAACGGAGCTATGACCAGGTGATTGCCGCGCTGCAGATTTTGGAGGATCACGGCCCCGGCCTCGGTCGGCCCTTGGTGGACAGCGTCATTGGATCCCGCCATCGCAACATGAAGGAGCTCCGTCCGGGATCTTCCGGACGGAGCGAGGTGCGGATCCTGTTTGCGTTTGATCCGCTGCGCCGCGCGATTCTCCTGATCGCCGGAGACAAACGCGGTGCGTGGCAGAGGTGGTACCGCACAGCGATTCCTCGGGCGGATGCGCTCTACGACGAGCACCTTCGGACGATCTCGCGCGGAAAGGGGAGTGGGTGATGGCAAAGACACTCAAGCAGCTGCAACGCGAGCGGCCGGGTAACCCCGAGGCGCAGGCCGCCCATCGGGAGAGAATGCTTGCGGACGTTCTCTCCTATCGGCTGCGCGAGCTGCGAGAGATGCTGCTTCTGACGCAAACGGAGCTTGCTCGGACGCTTGAGGTCAGCCAGAAACGCGTCTCCGAGATTGAACGGGGCGAGCTCGACCGCACCAAGGTGGACACCCTGCGTCGTTACGCCGCTGCGCTCGGCGGGACACTGCACGTCGAAATCGAGATCGACCGGCGTCGTTACGAACTGATCTGACCGCGACTATACGGTTGCCTGCCCGGCCTCCATCGCCAGCAGGGCGCGCTTCATCTCCAACCCGCCGCCGTAGCCGCCGATACTGCCGTCGGAGCGCAGCACCCGGTGGCAGGGAACGATGATCGGCAGCGGGTTGGTGGCGCAGGCCGACCCGGCGGCCCGCATCGCGCGCGGGCTGCCCGCCGCGGCGGCGATCTCGGTGTACGAGAGGGTCTGTCCGTAGGGGATCGCGGCCATCGCCTCCAGCGCCCGCCGGCGGAAGGCGCCGGTCACCAGGCGCCAGTCGAGCGCCACGGTGAACTCCCGTCGCCGAGCGGCGAAATACTCGTCGAGCTCGCGCGCGCAGTGATCGAGCGGAGGGGAGGCATCCCACCGAAGCTCGGCGCCCAGGTGCTCGCGCAGTCCCGCGAGGGCCGCCTCCCGCTCCTCGCTGGGCAGGACGATCCGCACGATGCCCGCCCCGGTGGCGGCCAGCAGCAGCTCGCCGAACGGCGACGGATGACGGCGAACGTGTACCTCCTCCACCGCGCCGGACGCTCGTCGGTTGATCGCACGCTGTGGGGTCGCAACCGTCATCGCCGCCTCCTCATGCTCCGCAGGTGTCCCGGCGGTGACAGCCCGCCAGGTGATGGTTTACCAGCCCCGCGGCCTCCATCAGGGCCATGCAGGTGATCGGACCGACGAACACGAATCCGCGCGCCTTGAGGGCCGTGGCGAGGGCGGTCGAGTGGGCGTCGCGGGCGGGGATGTCGGCGGGTGTCTGCGGCGCGGGGGCCGGCGCCGGGCGGTGCGACCCGATCAGATCCTCGATACCGCCGGACTCGCGCAGGG
>DAOKZF010000243.1:265-2380 GCA_035325785.1 Miltoncostaeaceae bacterium | reverse complement strand
AGCGGGCACCGGCGGCCCCCACCGGGTACCCTGCCGGGTATGTGCTCACGAGTGACCTGCCGCACATGCGGCCGCCCCGACTGGCGCGGCTGCGGGGCCCACCTCGAACAGGTGCTGGGCGACGTGCCCGCACACCAACGCTGCCGCTGCCACGAGGACGGCCCACCCGCCAACGCCCCCGCCCGCCGGGGCGGCCTGCTGGGACGCCTGTTGGGACGCTGAGGCCAGGAAGGCGCGCCGTGCCACCACGGCGAGCCGGGCGCGTCGCGCGGTACCTGCGCAATCCCCACCGAGCGGAAGATAAAGGGAATGACGTCCGAGGGGGGTAAAACATTACGAACAAATTTTCGTACACCCGCCGGGCCGTCGGCCCGGAACGCACCGGTTCAGGAGGGACGCAATGAGCACCGCAACGGCCACACCCCAGCTGCTGCTGTTCCCCCAACCATCGGCTCGCCCGGCGAGCCCCCGGCGGCGCCCCGCCCGCCGCACCACCGCGCGGCGCGGCACCGAGCGCGGCAGCGGTCGGGCGCGCATGGTCGCCCGACTCGAGCACCTGGCCGAACAGGCCGAGCGCGAGATGCGCGAATGCCGGCGCGCCGGCGACGCGGTCGGCGCCCGCGCGGCCCGCGACGGGGCGACGGGCGCCCGCCGCGCCGCTCAGATTCTGAGCGCGGGACCGGACGGGGTGGCCCGCATCATCACCGACGCCCACCCCAGCCCCCACCCGGAGGCCGCGTGACGACGCAACGATCGCCAACCGGTCGGGCACCGGGCTCCGCTCGGCCGGGCGCCCCACCCGAGCGGGGCGCCGACGCGCCGATCGGAACCCGTATGCGCGGGCGCTCGGTCAGACGAAGATCGCCCCGTCGTCGAGCGTGCCCTCCTCCAACTCCTTGACGATCTTCTCCTGGATCAGGTCGTAGAGCGCATCCCACAGCTCCTCCGGCGGCCCGGTGAGCGCCTCGGGATGGCGGAACTTCACGATCGTGCGCCCGACATAACAGATCTTCAGCGCACGCTCCTCATCGTCCTCGAAAACGAAGCACTGGAAGGCCCACATCGTCGGGTCGTCGTCGCTCAGCGAGGTGCGCACCGGCTGAAAACGCAGCTCATAACGCACACCCTTAGCTTCGACTTGACGGTTAGTCACAGGTCGATCACCTCTCCGACGCGGGTTGTCAGCGCCGCGGCACCCCCGCGGCGGGGATCTCCGGCGCCCGAGAGCCCCCGCGGACCGAAGCCCGCGATGCTCACCCCGCCGAAAAACAGATTCATATCGCCCCAGCGGCGCAACCGATGGCCGGCCAGCCCCAGCGCGCGCACGCAATCGTCGGGCACGCCGCCCTCCACATCCACGCCATCCCCTTCGGGATGCACCCGCGGGCGCCGTACGGCATCAGGGAAATCCAACCGGTCGTCGACCACCGCCACCACGGTCTGCAGGATCGCCGAGCGCAACCGATTCGACCCGGCCGCGCCCAACGCCGCCAGCGGCTCCCCGCCGCGCAACAGCAGGGTGGGCGACATCATCGAGGTCATCCGCCGCCCGGCGGGCACCAGCCCAAAACCGCCCGGGTTCAGGTCCTGCTCGCCCAGCATGTTGTTCAACAGCATGCCCGTCTCGGGCACCATCACCCCCGAGCCGGAGCCGTTCGAGCTCGACAGGCTCGCCATGCCGCCCCAACGGTCGACCGCGCTCACATGGGTGGTCGACCCGGCCGGCTTGCGGTCATCCCGACCGTCCCCGCCGGCGAGCCGCCCCCACACGCGCTCCAGGAAATCCTCCTCGTGCAGCGCCGCGGCGAACTCGGGCGTACGCCGCGCGTTCGCCACCTGGCCGGCGGCCACCGTGGCCAGACAGCGCTGGACATCGTCGCCCGCCGGCGGGCGGGCGTCCAGATGCTCCAACGCCGCGCTCAACAGAATGCCGCCCGAAGAGGGCGGGCAGTTCAGCAGCACCTCGACATCGCGGTAGTCCACCCTCAGCGGAGAACGCTCCACCACCCGGTATTCGCGCAGGTCCTCGCCGGTCACGAGGCCGCCGCACTCCGCTAGATGATCCACCAGCAGCCCCGCCAGCTCTCCGTCGCGCAGCGTGCCGACGCCGGCCTG
>DAOKZF010000243.1:0-255 GCA_035325785.1 Miltoncostaeaceae bacterium | reverse complement strand
GCCCAACTGCTGGTTGCGCAGCAGATCGCCCTCGCCCAGCAGGCGCCCGCCCGGCGCGTACACCGCCGCCGCCTCGGGGCTGAACATCAACATCCCGGCGAGAATCCGGTGCAGGTAGTCAACCTGGGCGGTCAGGCGCACCCCCTCGCGCGCCACCCGCACCCCGTCGGCCACCAGATCGGCCAACGGCAGGGTGCCCAGACGCTCGGCCGCCTCGCCCAACCCGGCCAGCATGCCGGGCACCGCCACCGACGC
>DAOKZF010000242.1:0-2387 GCA_035325785.1 Miltoncostaeaceae bacterium | reverse complement strand
CGCATGGTCCTCGGCCCGCAGGCGGCCGAGCAGGCCACGGCGCGCGAAGCGACCCATCGCCACCACATCCCGCGCCCGCAGCGGCAACACGAAACCCTGCGGATGGGCCTGCGCCAGATAGGACACCCGCGCCGGTTGGCGCCCGGGGCGCCCACCCAGCACGCGCAACTCCCCGCCGACCGGCGGAATCAGACCGGCGACCGTCCGCAGCAGGGTCGATTTGCCGGACCCGTTGGTGCCGACGACCGCCAGCTCGCCCCCGGGCTCCAGGCGCAACTCGAGCGGGTCGGCCACCACCGCCCGCTGGCCGTAGCCGATGCGCAGATGCTCGGCGACGATCGGCGCGCTCATGCGCGCTCCCCGTCGCCGGCGCCGAGGCGCGCAACCCCGCGCGCCACCAGGGCACTGAAGAACAGAACCACCTCGACCAGCACGATCGTCGCGCCGGCCGCCAGGTCGTGGTGGTACGAGATCAGCAGCCCCAGGTACACCGAGACCACCCCGATCAGGCCGGCCAGCAGCATCATCACGCTCACCCGCCGGGCGACCAGCGCGGCGGTGGCCGGCGGGGCCACCAGCATGCCGAACACCAGCAGCGTGCCGACCGTCTGGAACGAGACGACCACGGTGAGCGCCACCAGGCCGAGCATGATCCACTCGTACAGGCCCGGGTGAAACCCGGCCGCCCGGCACTGATCCTGGTCGAAGGCCAGCAGCAGGAAGGGCCGGGCGCACACGACGGCCGCCACCAGCACGATGGCCGCCGCCGCCCCCTGCAACCAGATGTCGCCGGCGTCGATTCCCAGCACCTCGCCGAACAGGATCTGGGTCAGGTCGCCCGAGAACGAATCCGAGCGCGACACGATCACCACGCCCAGGGCGAGCATGCCGACGAACAGCAGGCCGATCGCGGTGTCGCCCGACAGGCGCGAGTGGCGGCGCACCAGGATAACCCCCGCGCACCTCACACCCCCGATCATCACTCCCGCTCCGACCGCCGCACCCACCACCCCGGGGGCGCCCAGCAACAGCGCCCCGGCGATTCCGGGCAGCACCCCGTGGGCCAGCGCATCGCCGATGAAGGCCAGCCCGCGCAGCACCACGAAGGTGCCGACGACCGCGCAGGCGATCGCCACCAGAACGCCCGCCAGCAGGGCCCGCACCAGGAAGGGGTTGTCGAGGAACGGCGCGATCAGACCGCTCATCGGGTCGCCCCCCGCGCGGGACGCTGTGCGGCGGCGGCCATCGCGTCGGCGATGCCGTCGATGAGGGTCTCGTACGAGCCGTTGCCCGGCAGGGTGTGGGTGGCCAGGTCGACCACCCGCGCGCCGGTGGCGTCGGCGATGGTCGCCGCCACCCCCTTGGGGGTGCCGGCCTCGTTGAAGATCACCGACACGCCCGTTCGCGCGACCACGCGGCGCAGGTGGGCCAGGTTGGCGGCCGACACGTGCGCCTCCGAGCTCAGCGAGGGGATCAACACGCCGACCACGCTCAGGTCATACCGGCGAGCGAAGTACCCGAGCGACTCGTGGCCGCTGATGATGCGCCGCTGGGCCGGGTCGAGCGACGAGAGGCGCGCGCGCACCCGCCGGTCGAGGGCGCCCAGGCGGGCGTCCAGCGCCGCGGCCCGTGCGGCGACCCCCGGCCCGAGCGGACTCTCCAGGCGGGGGGCGAGGGCGGCCATCGCCGCGCGCATCGCGAGCGGATCGAGCCAGATGTGCGGGTCGCCGTCGGCGTGATCATGCCCGGCGTGATCGGGGTCGTCGTGGTTCTCGCCGGGCTGGGGGCTCTCGGTGTGATCGTCATCATCCGGACGATCAATCGCCCCCAGGTGGTCGGCCACGGTGAACACCGGCACGCCCGCCGCCCGGGCGTCGGCCATCGCGCCCGCCAGGCCAGCCTCCAGGCCACGCCCGTTGGCGACGATCAGGTCGGCCCGGTGCAGCAGGGCCGCGCCCTTCGCGGACGGCCGATAGTCGTGCGGGTCGGCCCCGTTGGGGATCACCACCGCAACCGTGGCGGCGTCGCCCACCAGCTCGTGCACCAGGGCCCCGAGGGGCGCGGTGGTGGCGACGACCCGCGGTCGGCCGTCGGTGTGGCGTCCGGTACCGATCCCGCTGGCGGCGATCACCAGCGCAACCAGCACGCCGCACATGATCAGTGCGCCGACGATCGATCCGCGTCTGGTCGGTCTCACATTCATCCGCTAGTGAGAATCAATATCATATTGCGCCGTTCGTGCCCGCACGTCCCCGGCACCCACGGCGGCGATCGTCCACTACGATCGCGGGGTGATTCCGGCTCCCGCGACGATCCCCGCCCCCGGATTGCGTTCGCTCGAGCTGGGGCCGTTCGACATCCGCCTGTACGCACTGTGCATGCTCGTC
>DAOKZF010000241.1:828-2433 GCA_035325785.1 Miltoncostaeaceae bacterium | reverse complement strand
ACTCGGGCGCATCCGGGCACGGTTCGGTGAGGACGTCGCCCTCTGGCACTCGGCGATGAGCGCGGGTGAGCGGGCCGAGGAGTACCGGCGGGTGCATGCCGGGCAGGCGCGGGTCGTGCTCGGCGCCCGCAGCGCGGTGTTCGCGCCGATCGCCGACCTGGGGCTGGTGATCGTCGATGAGGAACACGATGGCTCATACAAACAGGACCAGACCCCCCGCTACGACGCCCGCCAGGTTGCCGCGCGACGCGCGCGCGCGGCCGGCGCGGCCGTGATCTACGGCTCCGCGACACCTCGGCCCGAGACCTGGCAGGCGCTGCGCCACCTGACCCTCACCACCCGCGCTGACGGGTCGAGCCCGCCGGCGGTCGAAATCGTCGACATGCGCACGCAGCCACCCGGACCGGTTTCGCGCCCCTTGGCGCGCGCCCTTCACGCCGCGATCGGCCGGGGAGAGAAGGCGATCGTCCTGGCAAGCCGCCGCGGCTTCGCCCTGATGGCGCTGTGTCGCTCCTGCGGCTGGATCGCGCGCTGCCCCGACTGCGATGTCGCGCTCGTGTACCACCGCGAGCCGCCGCGCCTCACCTGCCACCACTGCGGATACCATGCCCCACCGCCGACGGTCTGTCCGAAGTGTCGTTCGGTCGACCTGGCGCGTCAGGGGGTCGGCAGCCAGGGCCTGGAGGGGGCGCTCAGACGCATCGTGCCGCACGCCCGACTGGTGCGCATGGATGGATCCAGCGTGGCCGGGCGGGGGGCCGTCGCGCGCCTGCTGGACGAGTTCGCCGCGCCCGGCGGGGCGATCCTGCTGGGCACGCAGATGGTGGCCAAGGGACACGACCTGCCCACCGTCACCGTCGCCGCGGTCATCGACGCCGACGCCCCCCTGCAACACGCCGACTTCCGGGCCGAGGAGCGCGCCTTCGGGCTGATCGTGCAGGCGGCCGGGCGCGCCGGCCGACGTGGTGAGGCCGCCCGAGTGATCGTGCAGGCCTACGAACCGCAGGCGCGCGCCGTGCAACTGGGGGCGCGGCACGAGGTCGAGGGATTCATGGTCGGTGAGCTCGCCCGACGCGCCGAACACGGCCTGCCCCCATTCGCGCATCTGGTGCGCATCGTGATGGACGGACCCGACCGCGACCGGCTGGTCCAAGCGGCCCGCGATCTCGCCGAGGCTCTGCGCGACGGCACCGCGCCGCTGCGCGTGCTCGGTCCGGCTCCGCTGCACCGGCTGCGCGCACGCCATCGGCGAACCCTGCTGTTGCGCGCCGAGCGGACATCCACCATCACCGAGGCGCTGCGACCGCTGCTGATCGCACACCGCGATCGCCTGCGCGCCAGCGACATCCGCATCGCGGTCGATGTAGATCCCCAGGACACCTGAACCGCCGCCCGCCTCACCACGCGAGACGCCGACCGCCGTGGCGCCATCGATCGGGGGGCGGGGCGCCCCGGTTCGCTAGCCTTGGGCGCTGAACCCCTTCCGGTATCCGCCCCAGGAGCGTCCATCCATGCCGGTTCCGCGCCTATTTGAGACCCCCTCCGACCCCCGTGAACAGTGGGTCCACGTCGTCGCGACGCTGATGGCACTCGGCGGCCCCGAGA
>DAOKZF010000241.1:541-818 GCA_035325785.1 Miltoncostaeaceae bacterium | reverse complement strand
AGACACGCAGCGCCCTGGTCGAGGAGATCTCGGGTGAGGCCCTGCCCAACGCCGACGCCCTGCTGGTGCGCGAGCAACGCGTGCTGGACGACGGTACCGCGGTCGACGTGGTCGCCCGCGGCGCCGGTTGGACCCTCGCCCTGCACAGCACCCTCGCCTTCGACCTGGACGAGGGGGAGCGGCTGGCGGCGGTCTACGACAGCCTGACCGCTCAGTGGAAGGACCAGGTGATTCTGGTCGCCATCACCCCCGACCGGCGCCCCCCGGCGGGTGTCCT
>DAOKZF010000241.1:0-531 GCA_035325785.1 Miltoncostaeaceae bacterium | reverse complement strand
CGCCACCGCAGCTGGTTGCGGGTGCGCGACTGGATCCAGGAGCGACCCGAGCGCGGCAACGCTCAGGGCACCGACCTGGTGCTGCTGAAGGAGGCCGACTACTTCTTCACCCCGCGGGTCGCGGAGCTCTACCGGCTCGAAGGGCTGATGCCGTTGATCGGTGCCGACGTGCGCGCCAGCTTCGCCGGGATGTTCTTCGACCTGAACGATCTCGCGCCGGCGCCGCGCGTCCAGACCGAGAACAACTCCGCGCGGGTCAGTTTCCCGCGCACCGGTGACCCGGAGGTGGAGGTCACCCTCGCCGGCGGTGACCTGTCGCTCGCGGTGCGCAACGGGTCGGCCGGGCCCGGCTACCGCGGCGATGGCGAATGGCAGCGCCTGAACGTTGGCGCGGCAGACGATTACGTCGCGGCCCGCACCTGGACTCAGGCGACCGCTCGGGGCCTGCTGCCGGCCCGCCGGTGACCACCGCCGCGGCGGGGCTCCTGGTGGGGCCCTGGGAACTCGGGGAACAGATCGGATGTGGCGGCC
>DAOKZF010000240.1:0-2444 GCA_035325785.1 Miltoncostaeaceae bacterium | reverse complement strand
GGTTCCTGCCGACCGGTGCCGCCACGCCCTTCGCCGATCTGGCACGCCCCCTGCGCCGCGCCGGTATCCGCACGGTGAGCGGACCGATCGTCGCCGACGACAGCCTGTTCGACGACCACACGATGGTTCCGAGCTGGCCCGCCTACTACGCCGACTACACCCAACCGCTCTCGGCCCTGGCGGTGAATCAGGACTACGCAGGCGACGACCGTTCGCGCGACGCCGACCGGCCCTGGCTGGCGGCCGCCCAACGGCTGCGCAACACGCTCACCGGGCTCGGCATCCGCCACCGAGGCGCCCTGCGCCACGGGCGGACCCCGCCCGGCGTGCGCTCGTTGGGGGTGGCGCGCTCGGCCCCGCTGGCCCGCGCGGTCCGCGAGATGAACCTGCACAGCGACAACTTCATCGCCGAGATGCTGGTCAAGAACGTCGGCGTGCACGCGCTCGGGGCGGGCAGCACAGCGGCCGGCACCGAGCGCATCCGGCAGGTGCTGATCCAACGCCGGATCCTCACCCCCGCCGACCGGCTCGCCGACGGTTCGGGCCTCTCGCGCGACAACCGCCTCAGCGCCGCCTCCCTGGCGCGCGTGATCGCCGCCGCCGACGGCGATCGATCCTGGGGGCGGGCGCTGCTGGCCTCGCTGCCCCACGGTGGCGAGGGGACCCTGATCCGGCGGCTCACCGAGGCCGACGTCGCCCCCCGCGTCCAGGCGAAAACCGGCTTCATCAACGGCGCCGCGTCCCTCAGCGGACGGGTGATCAGCCGCAACGGGCAGCGCTACGCGTTCGCGTTCCTGATGAACACCGACCGGATCGGCGAGGCCCAACAGCTGCAGGACCGCGTGGTTGCCCTGCTGGCCCGAGGCGCAGAGGACACCGGCCGCACCCGTTAGGCCGGAGGGGCCTCGCGCGCGGGCACCGGGGCCTCACCGGCGAGCACCGCCACGAACTCGCGCTCGTCGATCACCGGCACGCCGAGCGACTCGGCCTTCGCGAGCTTCCCGCCGGGATCGACGCCCGCCACCACAAACGCGGTTGTGGCGCTCACCGACCCGGTCGCTCTGCCTCCGGCATCGACAACCGCCCGCTTGGCCTCGTCGCGAGTGAAACCGCCGAGCGTCCCGGTGACGACCACCGAGAGTCCCTCCAGGTGCCCGGGGGCGCCCCCGGGCCGGCGGCGGGGACCGCTCATCTGCAGACCGGCGGCCCGCAGGCGCTCCACCAGTTCGCGGTTGGCCTGGGAGCCCACGAACTCGCGCACCGACTCGGCGATCACCGGTCCGACGCCCTCCGCCTGGGAGAGCTGCTGCTCGTCGGCGTTCAGCAGCTCATCCAGCGAGGGGGCCACCGCCGCGATCGCCTGGGCGGTCACCTCGCCCACATGTCGGATGCCCAGCCCATACAGCACCCGCTCCCACGGGCGGGCGCGCGAGGCCTCGATCGCCGCCAGCAGGTTGTCGACCGAACGCTCCTGGAATCCCTCCAGAGCCAGCAGTTCCTCCCGGCGATCCGGCAGGTCGTACAGGTCGGCGAAGCTGCCCACCAGCCCGCGCTCAAACAGCAGCTGCACCCGTTTCTCGCCCAGCCCCTCGATGTCCAGCGCCCCGCGTGAGGCGAAATGCTCGAGCCCCTGCTGGATCTGCGCCGGGCAGGACCGGTTGGGGCAGCGAAACTGAACCTCCTCGGGCCCGCGAACCAGCGGCGTGTCGCAGGCGGGGCACCGCGTCGGCATCACAAACGGCCGCTCGGCGCCGGTGCGCTCGGCCGTCAAGGGCCCGACCACCTGAGGAATCACATCGCCGGCGCGCTGCACGATCACTCGGTCGCCGATCATCAGCCCCTTGCGGGCGATGTCGTCCTGATTGTGCAGGGTCGCCAGGCCGATGGTGGTGCCGCCGACGCTCACCGGCTCCAGCACCGCATACGGCACCACCGCGCCGGTGCGTCCCACGTTGATGCGTATGTCGTTCAGAGTGGTGGTCGCGGTGGTCGGAGCGAACTTGTAGGCGATCGCCCAGCGCGGCGCCCGACCGAACGCCCCCATCCGGTCCTGCACATTCAGGTCGTCGATCTTCACCACCGCGCCGTCGATGTCGAAGTCGAGCTCGGCGCGGCGCACCTCCCAGGCCGCGCAGGCGGCCGCGATCGCGGCGAAACCGACCGCGGGCGCGACGTCGGGGTTCACCGGGAACCCGGCGGCCGCCAACCAGTTCAGGGTCTCCAGATGCCCGGTGAACGGCAGCCCCTCGCTGACGCCGACGCCGTAGCACCAGATCGCCAGAGGACGCCGCGCGACCTGGGCGACGTCCAGTTGACGCAGGCTGCCCGCGGCGGCGTTGCGGGGATTCGCGAAGGTGCGCTCCCCCGCCCGCGCGCGGCGTTCGTTGAGCTCGGCGAAGTCCGCCAGGGGCAGGTACACCTCGCCCCGAACCTCGACCACCGCC
>DAOKZF010000239.1:348-2446 GCA_035325785.1 Miltoncostaeaceae bacterium | reverse complement strand
CCATCCAGTACATCGACAACTGGCTGCGCGGGACCGGCGCGGCGGCGATCTACAACCTGATGGAGGACGCGGCGACCGCCGAGATCTCCCGCAGCCAGGTCTGGCAGTGGATCCAGAGCCCGCGCGGCGTGCTGGATGACGGGCGCAAGGTCGATGTGCCGTTGTTCCGCGCCCTGCTGAAGGAGGAGCTGGAGAAGATCCACGGGCAGTACCCGGAGAACCTCCACAGCTTCTTCGACCGGGCGGCGGAGCTGTTCGACGACATTTCCACCTCGGATGACTTCGTCGACTTCCTCACCCTGCCGGCCTACGAGAGGATCGACTGAACCGGCATCGCTCGGGCGCTCCGCCGCGGGGCGGGCGCCCGAGTCGCGTCGGGTGGGGCCGTCCCGATCGGATGTCGCGATCGGGACGGCCCCACCCGTTGTGCGCCCCATCGGCGACCGGCGACGGGGCGGCGGATCGACCCGGCGCCCGTCTCAGTCCACCCGCACGCCGATGGAATGCCAGAACACCCGCTCGGCCATGATGCGTGTGCCCAGCTCGCGCGCTCTGCCCGCCTGCGTGGAGAGGCTGTCCGGGTCGGCGACCACCAACAGGTCGAGCTTCCTGGTCACCGACGCGGCCACCCGCAGGCCCGCCAGTTGCGCGAGTTCCGCGGCGCGTGTGCGCGACAGGGGGCGCCCGTTGATGCGACTCGTGAGCGTTCCGGTGAAACACACCGAGAGGCCGCTGAGGTCGCCGCTCGGGCTCGCCTCGCGGGGCGGCGGTGGTCGGTCGTCGCCCCGGCGAGTGGCGGCGTCCTCCGATGCGTCCTCCGGTGCCGCGGCCGGCAGGTTCAGGAGACGGGCCACCAGTTCCAGGTCGATGCGTTCCGCCTCGCTCACGATTCCGTCGGCACGGGCGGCATCCTCCAGCAACGCCAGATGGCGGCGGTGGGCGGAGAGGACCGCCGCCGGATCCAGACGCCACTCGCGCGCGGTATCGACGAGCGCGTGCGCCTCCTGTGCGGTGAGCCGTCGGTCTTCCAGGGCGCGCTCGAGCAGGTTCAGATAGGCGGCGAGGTCGGGGTCGCGCGTCCCCGTGTCGGGGAGCGATTGCATCAGGCGGGTGAGTCGGTCCCCCTGAGCGCTCACCCGGCGCTGTCCGGCGCCCCGGTGATGGACGCATCCGCAGGGAGCGATGCGCGGGAGCTCCTGCGGCCAGCTGAGGGGCGTGCAGCCGAGTTGGGCGAGGTCGCCCATCCCGCGGCGGCCCGCCACGCTGAGGTAGGCGGCGAGCAGTTGCGCCGTGGCGCGCGCGTCGGCCAGGGCGGAGTGAGCGTCGGTCAGCGCGATGCCGTACTCGGCGCAGCAGTCAACCAGCTTGCGTGAGCGACCGGCGCGCACCCGGTGTGAAAGGGCGAGGGTGCACAGGCCCGGCCATGCGGGAAGCGGTCGTTGCGCGCGCGCGAACTCCGCGTCGATGAATCCGCGGTCGAAACGCAGGTTGTGCGCCACCATCACGGCGCCGTCCAGGCGCTGCAACAGGTCGCCGCCCACCTGGGCGAAGGCCGGCGCCGCCAGGACATCCGCGGCGCTGATCCCGTGGATATGGGTGGCGCCGATGTCCCGGGCGGGGTTCACCAGGGTCGTCCACTCATCGAGCACCTCACCGTCGGCGCGCATGCGCACCGCGGCGATCTCGATCACCCGATCGCCCAGGCGCGGGCTGAAACCGGTGGTTTCGACGTCCACCACGCAGTACTCGACATCTCTCGCCCGCCGAGGCAGATCCCGACCGGGCAGGCGGGTTGTGCTGTGAGCGGGTGAGGATCGTCGGGACGCCATACCGGGTGCTCCTGGGAGGTGACCGGCGTGATGTTCGCAGGAGCCTCGGACGCCGTCGGGCCCCCGGCGCGGTCTGCCCGACGGCTAACCTGTCTCCATGCGGTTGCTGCTGATGCGCCACGGAATCGCCGAGGATGCCGGACCGGCGACCGGTTGGCGCGACGAGCCACGGGCGCTGACCGAGGAGGGGCGGGCTCGGATGGTGGCCGCCGCCCGCGGGGTGGCCCGGCTGGGGGAGCCGATCGAGGCGGGGATCACCCGTCCCCTGG
>DAOKZF010000239.1:0-316 GCA_035325785.1 Miltoncostaeaceae bacterium | reverse complement strand
CGCGGACGCCGTCGGCCTCTCGCCCTCATCCGACCGCCGTCTGCGTCCCGGCGCCGACCACGACGCGGTCTGTCACCTGCTGTTGGAGCACCCCGACGCGCGCGGGCTGCTGCTGTGCGGCCATCAACCCGACATGTCGCGGCTGGTGGGCGCCTTCACCGGCGGTCTGGTGGAGTTCCGCCGCGGGACGCTCGCCGTGCTGGAACTCGCCGATTCCACCGCCACCCGCGGCCACCTGCGGGCCCTGTATCCGCCGGCGGCCCTGCGGTTGATGGGCGCCGGCGGCTGAACGGGTCGTTCCGTGTGATGGGGCGGG
>DAOKZF010000238.1:1166-2454 GCA_035325785.1 Miltoncostaeaceae bacterium | reverse complement strand
CCCCGCCGCCGGTGCCGGCCGCGGCCCGCGCGCCGCGAGCGGTTCGGTCACACCGGGGCGCAGCACCGCCAGCGTGAGCGTGCCGGCGTCGGTGGCGGTGAACGCCACCCGGCACTCGCCGACACCGGGCGCACCGAGGGTCGCCGATTCCACCCGGAAGGCCGTCACGCGCGGCGTGGCGGTGTCGATCGTGATCGACCGGGAGGTGTTGAATCGCTTGTTCCCACTGCGGGCCCGCAGGCGGATGCCGTACTCGCCGTCGGGCAACCGGTGCCCGGCATCGTCGCGTCCATCCCAGCGGATGCTGTGCCACCCGACCGGCAGGGACTGATCGGCCAGCAATGTCCTGACCGGTCGGCCCCCGGCGGTGATCTCCAGCCGCACCACGCTGGCGTCGTGCACCCGCAGGTTCACGCGGGCCACATCGCGCCGCCCGTCACCGTTGGGCGAAAAGACGGCGGTCGATGTGAAGCGCGTGATGATCGGCGGGGGCGTCGGAAACGCGAACGGCAGCACGAAGATGAACAACGACAGCCCAAAGAGGACCAGCATCGCCCCGAGCACACCACCGCGGGCGATGCGCGTGCGTCTGTGACCGGCCGGATCGCTCACGGCGTCGTCGGCTGCCCGCCGCCGCTCACGAGATCGCTCGGAACCCCAGGCAGATGTAGAAGCCGAACCGTCCCAGCGGCGTGCGGCTCAGCGCGATCTCGGCCTTACGCGGGGCCGAGTAGCGGAAGATCCGTCCCAGCTGGGAGCCGAGCTTGCCGCTCGGGCGAAAATGAATGCCGCGGCGCGAGATCGGCGCCAACCCCACCGAGAGGGCGTGGGCCTCCAGGTCGACCCAGGTCTGCCAGTTGTCGACCGGGGCCAGGTTCATCTTCATGAACGAGAGCCCGTGCTCGGACAGCCAACGACGCCCACCCGGCAGGCTGCGCCGGTTTGGGGTGTTGATCACCAGCAGGCCCCCCTCGGCCAGCTGAGGGCGCACCGCCGCCAGGCAGGCGCGCGGATCCTCCAGGTGCTCCAACACGTCGGTGAGGGTGATCAGGTCGAACGGACCCTCGGGCGGCTCGTAGGCGCTGCCCACCTCGGCCCGCAGACGGTCGTCGACCCCCAGCGCCTTCAGCCGCTGCTGGGTGTGCGCGATCGATTCCGGCGACAGGTCGATGCCCACGCCCGAGAAGCCGCGTTTGGCCAACTGCTCCAGCAGGAACCCGGTGCCGCAGCCGACGTCGAGCACCCGTCCGCCGGGCAGCGCGTGCTGATCGATCGTCTCGAGGATGAT
>DAOKZF010000238.1:254-1156 GCA_035325785.1 Miltoncostaeaceae bacterium | reverse complement strand
GCCATGCGGCTCTGCAGGTGCCAGTTGCGCTTCTCGACCGCCACCAGATGCGGCGCGAGGTTGTCGTAGTAGGCCTGAACCTCATCCAGGCGTGAACCATCGCTCACCGATGCTCCTCCCCCCGCGGGGCAATATGCGAAACGCGAAGTGTTGTCTGGACGCTCACGGGTGCCGTCCTCCGGCGGTTGGACCATGCGAGTGCCGCCCGCGATGACCGCTCGACGCTCCGATTGGGGCGCGGGCGCGCAGCGCGGCGCAGGGTAGCCGATCGCGGCCCTCCGGGCGGGTGCGCTCGTGCGCCGGGTCGTTCACCGGGCCGCGTCGCGCGCCCGCAGCAGGCCGATCACCTCATCCAGGCGTTGGTTGCTCGCCGCCGCGGCGCCGGGATCGGCCAGCGGGGTCATGTTCACCAGCTGCACGTGACGCGCGCCGGCCCGCACGAACGCGTCCACCTGATCGGCGATCTCCTCGGGCGAGCCGTGGATGACGCTGTCGCGCACCACCTCCACCGGCACGCGGTCGGCAAGCGCCAGGGCCGCATCGCGGTCGTAGGTCATCGGCAGGAACCGACCGATGCCGGTCATGCCCGGGCCGATCGGATGCTCGGCGCCGAAGTGCGCGAACCGCTCCGCCGGGCGGGTGAGCGCGATGAACCGCATCAGCAGCGAGTGGTCGATGATCGCGTGGGCGGCGTCGCGGTCGTCGGCCGCGACGATGCGCAGGTAGACCGCCGGGGTGATCGCCGCCGGGTCGCGCCCCGCCGCCTTCGCCGCCGCATGCACGGCCGCCAGGCCGCTCGCGTACTCGCTCGGGGTGGTGCCCAACGGCAGCCAACCGTCGGCCAGCCGGCCGGCGAGCTCCAGGCCGCGCGGGCGATGGGCCGCCAGCCAGAGCGGCGGGGG
>DAOKZF010000238.1:0-224 GCA_035325785.1 Miltoncostaeaceae bacterium | reverse complement strand
CCGAGCGGGCGCAGCCCCAGGGTCGCGTCGGTCAACGTGAAGTGGTCGCCCCGGAAGCTGAACGGGCGGTCGTCGGCGAACAGGGAGCGCATGATGTGCAGCCCCTCCGCCACGCGGCCCAACGGGCGCTCGTTGCGCAGACCGAACGGCGTCAGGTTGATCGCCTCGCCGGTACCCACCCCCAGGATGAACCGCCCCCCGGTGAGGTGGTCGAGCGTCAGGGC
>DAOKZF010000237.1:0-2457 GCA_035325785.1 Miltoncostaeaceae bacterium | reverse complement strand
CCCCACCGGCCGGCGATCGGCCCGGGACAGGCGGCGGGGGAGGCCCGGAGGGGGGGGGGCGGGCGGACGCGGGCGGGGGGGGGAGGGCTCATCCCGGACACTCTAGCGAACAGGTGTTCGTATTGAGCGGCCCGCTATGGGCGCCCGAGGCACGAAATGACGATTGTGACCCGGTCCGGGCAGGAATTCCGCTTCGCCCGTGTAACGCGCTATCTGGGAGGAACGCACACACCGTCAGGAAGGGACCGCCGTGAGCAGCCGCACCCGTCTGCCCGAGCGCGAGAGCGACTTCAGCTGGGAGGACCCCTACGACAGCCGTCGCAGGCGTCACACGCCGCCCTCGCGCGGCCCGCGCAAGGTCGCCCTACCGGCGCTGATCGTGGCCGTGCTCGCGAGCCTTTTCGTCGGCTGGTTGGCGGGAGGTCGAGGCGGTACGACCACCGTCACCGAGTCGACCACCGTCACCGAGGCCGCCGCGCCGGTCGCTCCGACCGCCAGCGGCGCCGCCGCGCGGCCGACGATCGACGTGGCCGTGCTGAACGGCTCCGACGAGACCGGCCTGGCGGCCCGTACGGCCGAGCTGCTGCGGGGCATGGGCTATCAGAAGATCACCGAGGGCAATTCGCCCAGCAACGTGGCCGCCGACCGGGTGATGTACCGCCCCGGGGCCGAGCGGCACGCCCTGCAGGTCGCCGCCGACCTGCGCACCGCCGCCCCGGTTCCGCTGCCCGACAGCAGCCCGGTCGCCGCCGAGGCCCCCGACGCGGACGTCGTGGTGGTCATGGGCCCGCCGAGCGCCAGCAAGGCCGGCGCCGGGAGCGTTGAGGAGACCGGCACCCTCACGCCGAGCGGGGGCGTGGACGGCGGCCCGAGCGCCGATGCGGGTGTCGCACCGACGGGGACCATGGACAGCTCGGCGGACTCGGCCGCCGGAGCCGGCGGGAGCGACGCCACCGCGCGCTGAGCATATGGGTGGTGGTCTCGTCCGATCGGGCGAAACCACCACCCGGATGGCTCACCGAATGCGCACTCGCCCGACGTAGCCGTCGTCCGCCGGGTGCAACCAGAGCAGCTCGTTGCCGGATCGGTGGCACCAGGCCGGCAGGTCGACTTCGATCAGCGGATCGTCGGCCAGCAGCTCCAACTCGTCGCCCGGCGCCGCCTCGCGCGCCGCTCGGTCGATCAGATACACCGGTACCGGGCACCAACTGCCCAGGGCGTCGACCACCCTCACGGACGCCGCTCGTCCCGGTCGGTTTCCGTGTCCTGGCGAGGCGCGATCGGGCTGATCCGTCGCAGGCGCGCAACCTCCTCGCCGACGACGCCGATCGTGTAGTCGATCTCCTCCTCGGTGGTCTGCGGCCCGAGCGAGAACAGCACCGCCGAGTAGGTCCATGGCGCCTCCAGGCCGATCGCCTCCAACGTGGGGGCGGCCTTGCCGCCGTGGGCCGTGCAGGCGGAACCGGGCGAGCAGGCGACCCCCCGCGCGGCGAGCGCGAGCACCAGGCTCTCGCCCTCCACCCATCCAACCGACACCTGCACATTCCCCGGCAGGCGTCCCGTGCGCGGCCCGTTGAGGCGCACGTCCGGCACCCGCAGCAGGCCGGCGATCAGTCGTTGTGAGAGCGCGGTCATGTGCTCGGCGCGGGCGTCGAATTCCTGGCGGGCGATGCGCGCGGCCTCGCCCAGAGCGGCGATCGCCGGCACGTTTTCGGCACCGGCGCGCTTGCCGTGTTCCTGCAATCCCCCCTCGATCAACGGATGGAGCCGTGCCCCCGCGCGCAGGATCAGCGCGCCCACCCACGGCGGGGCGCCGATGGGCCACCCGCCGATTGTGACCGCGTCCACGCCGAGCGCGTGCATGTCGATCGGCAGGAGACCGGCCGTCTGCGCGGCGTCGAGGTGGATGCGCACATCCGCCCGCGCGGCGCGCGCGGCGTCGACCAAGGCCGGCAGATCCTGCACCGCCCCGATCTCACCCTGCGCGTGATGAATGCTGACCAGAGCGGTGTGCACGTCGATCGCCGCCCCGAGCGCCGCCGGGTCGATCAGCCCCCGGGCGTCGACGGGGACGAGCGTCAACCGTCCGCCGGTGCGGGTGATGCTGCGGCAGGCCGAGAGCACCGCCGGATGCTCCACGGCCGTGGTGACGATGGCCGATCCGAGTGCCGTGTTGGCCGCGTAGAGGCCCTTGATCGCGAGGTTGCGGGCCTCGGTGGCGCCGGCGGTGAAAATCACCTCCTCGGGCTCCGCGCCGACCAGCGCCGCCACGTGGGCCCGGGCCTCCTCGAGCACCAGCGCCGGGCGTTCCGCCCACCGGTGGAGCCCGCCGGGGGCGCCGAATGCTTTGGTGAGATCCCTCAGCACCGCGTGGATACGCGGGTCCAGGGGTGCCGAGGCCGCGTGGTCCAGATAGGCGTGCATCACCATCCCCTCGGTGCCCGTCGCGCGGGTGCG
>DAOKZF010000236.1:2095-2468 GCA_035325785.1 Miltoncostaeaceae bacterium | reverse complement strand
GTGAGGGCGACGGTGGCCGCGCTTGTGGCCAGTAGCGCGCCGACGCCCGGATGCCCCGCCGTCAGCTCTCCGCCGGCGAGGGCGAGGGTCGCGACGGTCGCGGTGGCACCCACGGCCGCGGCGGCGGCCGGTGCGCCGGTGCGCTGCTCGACCCGCCGCCCGACGAGCGCGCCGATCAGGCACGCGCCGGCCGCCGCCAGACCGAGCGGCACCAACCAACGGCCGATCGATATCTGGTGATCCAGGCCGCCCAGCGGTCGACCGGGGACGTCCGCCCAGCGCGCTCCGGCGGCGAGGGCGGCCACCAGCGACGCGAGCGCGGCCGCCCCCAGCAGCAGCTCCGCGCGCTCCAGGCCGCTCCCACGCCGTCCGC
>DAOKZF010000236.1:0-2039 GCA_035325785.1 Miltoncostaeaceae bacterium | reverse complement strand
GGATCCGCCCCACCCCGGCGCAGGCCAGCGTGAGCCCGGCGAACAGCAGCGCTCCCGGTGCGCCCGCCAGCCGGCCCCCCGGCGACGGCCAGGCGAGCAGGGCGCAGGCGACCCCCGCGAGCAGCCCCCCGGCGCCGGTGCTCGCCAGCGCGGCGAGCGCCCTGTCGCGGTCGCTGCGCGCGGTGAACTCGAATACCGGCCAGACCGCGCCGACGGCGAGCGCGCCGACCAGCGCGAAGGCGGTCAGGGCGACCAACGGGCGGGGGGAGAGCCCCAGGTGGGTGGTCCCCCCCCCCCCCCCGGCCCCACCCGGCCGGCTGACCCCCGGCCGCGCGATCAGCCCACCCGCCAGCGCGACCAGGGCGAGCAGCCCGCCGTTCGGCACCACGCGTCGTTGCGGTTCGGTCGAACGCACGGCGATCGTTGCCGCGGGGCGGGCGATCGGCGGTGCCGGTGGCGCCACGGGCACCGGCACCGACGCCGCGGGCTCCGTCGCGCCGTTCACCGCGGTGGGCCGGATCACCGTCAGGGCCACGGCCGCCAACTGGATCAGGTCGCCGGGGCGCAGCACCACCGGTCCGTAGCGCGGCAGGCCGTTCACCCGCAGGGGTGCACCGGGGGTTGCGGGGGCGATCAGCAGCTGCCCGCCATGGCGGCTGAGGGTCGCGTGGTGGGGTGCGATTGACCGATCGCTCAGCCAGATGTCCGCCAGCGGGTCGCGTCCGATCGTGGCCCGCGTCCCGACGAAGCCGAAGCGCGCGCCCCGGTCCTGCCCCTCGGTTGCCTGGAGGATGTCATCGAGACGGATGGGGTCGAATCCCTTCGTGGTGGCCCGTGGCGCTCGCCGCCCGTCGCTGCGCGGCCGTCTGACTGTAGCCCGTGGACGACCGGCCGCGTGCGGGTTTGGTGCCTCATTTCGGGCCGCCCGGCGCCGATAGGTGGGAGGTGAGCATGGTTGACCCGAGCGTCGAGGACCTGCGCGTGGCGGCGGCCGTGGCGGCCCGAGAGGGGTGGCGCGATCCGGCCTGCGCGCCGCGTGTTCATCCGCCGCGCACCCTGGAGGAACAGGCCGCCGTCGCGCGCCTGAGCGCGGCCGCATCCGTCCGCCGCCCGTCGCGGGCGCCGATCGGCCCCGCGCTTCGCGTCCGTCTGATGCTCCTGGCGCTCAGCGTGGTTCTGCTCGGCGTGTGCTGGTGGGTCAGCCCGACCCGCACCGCTCTGGGGCTGCTGGTGGCCGGCGGGGTGTGCGTGGTCGCGCAACGGCGTCGGCGTACGCGCGCTCGGCGGGTGGGACGACGCGCCGCGGGCGCGCTCTGGGGGCAGGCGCCGTGGGGGTGGGGCGCCGGGCGTTGAGCCGCAGGGCGGGGCGCGCCGATCGGTTCCCTACAATCGCTGCCGATGAATTATTCCGCCTCGGCCGAGCCGGTCGTCCAGCGTTGTTATCGCCACCCCAACCGCGAGACGTTGGTGTCGTGCGCGAACTGCGGGCGGCCGATCTGTCCCGACTGCATGGTGTCGTCCCCCGTGGGAATCCGTTGCCCGGAATGCTCGGGGCGCGGGGGTGGCCCCGGCGTGGGAGCGGCGCGCCGCCTGCGGGTGGCCAACACGTCGGGCGTGGCGATGGCCACCGCCACGATCGTGGCCCTGAATGTGCTCGTCTACCTGGCCGAGGCGGTGCAGGGGGTCGGCGTCAGCGGCGTCGGCGGCTCACAGCTGGTGCGCGACGGGGCGGTGTGGGGTCCGGCGATCGCCGACGGCGAGTGGTATCGCATGATCACCGGCGGTTTCCTGCACGCCAGCATCATGCATGTGGCGTTCAACATGTATCTGCTGTGGATCATCGGCGGTGCGTTGGAGCGCTATGCCGGCAGCGCCCGCTTTTTGGCGATCTATTTCGCGGCCGTGCTGTGGGGTTCGGCCGGAGCCCTGGTTCTCGATCCGAACGCGTTGACCGTCGGTGCCTCGGGCGGAGTGTTCGGTCTGATGGCCGCGGTGTTTCTGCTGGAGCGCCAGCGGGGTGTCGCAGTGCTGGGATCGAC
>DAOKZF010000235.1:0-2493 GCA_035325785.1 Miltoncostaeaceae bacterium | reverse complement strand
CCCCCGCCACGGTCGAGAATCGCGCGAACAGCTCGGTCTGCTTGCCAACATGGGAGAAGATCTTCGCCCGGGTGTACTTGGTGATGTCGTTGGTGACGGTGAAGGTGCCGAACGCGCCGGAGCCCTTGGCGTGCATGCGCCGCTCGGGGATCACCTCGCGGTCGAACGCCGCCATCTTCTCGAGGAACCACACGTCCTGAAGCAGCATCGGCCCGCGCACCCCTGCGGTGAGCGAGTCCTGGTTGTCGGCGACCGGGGCGCCGAAGGCGGTGGTCAGGCGTTTGTCCTGGGGTGAACTCACAGATACTCCTTGGTTGGCCGCCGTTCAGCCGGCGGTCGGTCCGTCGACGGTGTCGTCGCTCTGGCAGCGGGGGCAGCGCCCCCAGTAGAAGACCTCGGCCTCGTCGATCACGAAGCCGTCGGCACCGCTCGCCTCGAGGCAGGGCGCGGCACCCACCGCACACTCCACATCGGCGATCGCCCCGCAGCCCCGGCAGACGACGTGATGGTGGTTGTCGCCGATACGCGCCTCGTAGCGGGCGGGCGAGCCGGCCGGTTCGATGCACCGCACCAGGCCGGCGTCGGTGAGAGCGTGCAGCACGTCGTAGACCGCCTGGGTCGACACGGCTCCCAGCCGGTCGCGCACGCGGGTCGCGATGAGGTGGGCGCCGGCGTGCGGGTGCTGCTGAACCTCGGCGAGCACCGCCACGCGCGGGGCCGTCACGCGCAGGGCGGCGGTGCGCAGCAGGTCGGCGGGCTCGCGGGAGGTCACCCGTACAGCCTACGTCTTATCTGGACTAATACAAGTTTGTGGGTGGGTCGCCATGATGAGCGACCCCATCACGACGTTCGTTCACGCCGCCGTGCCCCGGGAGCGCCGGTCGCCCGGGAGCGTCGGGCTCCGGCAACCGGAACTCGCTCAGCCACCGCTCCACCTGCTCGCCCGGCATCGGCCGAGCGATGAAGAACCCCTGCAGAACATCGCATTCCAGCTGGCGCAGCACCTCAACGGTCGCGCGGTCCTCGATGCCCTCGGCCACCACATGCAGCCCCAGGTTGTGCCCCAGGTTGATGATCGACCGCACCAGGATCGTGTCGGCCCGTTCGGTGAGCAGCCCGGTGATGAACGAGCGGTCGATCTTCAGTTCGCTCACCGGCAGCCGGCGCAGATAGGCCATCGACGAATAACCGGTACCGAAATCGTCCAACGACAGGTGGATGCCCGCCGCGGTGAAGGTGTCGAGCAGGCCCAGGGCCGCCTCCGGATCACGCATGATCGCGCTCTCGGTGATCTCCAGCGACAGCAAATCGACCGGCACCCCATGCTCGGCGAGAGCCGCGGTCACCCGCTCCGGCAGGCTCCGACCGTGCAGACAGCGGGCCGACAGGTTCACCGCCACCGGAACCCTCAGCCCCTCCCGCGTCCACGCGCGCACCCGCTGCAACACCAGTTCGATCACCCGATCGGTCAACGGATGGATCAACCCGGTGGCCTCCGCCACCGGCATGAACTGGCCCGGCCCCAGCAGGCCCCGTTCGGGATGCTCCCACCGCACCAACGCCTCCAGGCTGTGAAGGCGGTTGGTGCGCAGATCGAACTTCGGCTGGTAGTGCACCACCAACTCATTGCGCTCCAGCGCGCGGCGCAGCCCGCCGAGCACTTCGAAACCGCTCGGCCCTCCGGCGCGTCGGTTACCGGCGAAGACCGCGAGGCCGGAAGCCGCCTCCTTGGCCTCCGACATGGCGGCGTCGGCATGGCGCAGCAGCGCCGCCGGACGCTCACCGTGCAACGGTGCCACCGCCATCCCGACGCTCACCGCCACGTCCACGGTGGTTGCCTCGCCCGAGGAGGGGCGCACCGAGAAGGGCGATTGAAGGATCGCGAGTACCAGCTCGGCCACTTGGGCGCCCTCATCCAGATTCTCCAAACCGGGCATCAGCACCGCGAACTCATCCCCGCCCAGACGCGCCACCATGTCGTCGCCGCGCACCGCCGCCGCGATCAGGCGCGGGCCGATCTGCGCCAGCACCTGGTCGCCGCACCCATGGCCGAGGGTGTCGTTGATCTCCTTGAACCGATCGACGTTCACCACGAGCAGGCCGGTGTGGGCGCCGCTCACCCGATCGGCCGCCAACGCCTCCTCCAACCGCCGGTTGAGCAGCTCGCGGTTCGGCAACCCGGTGAGGGTGTCGTGTTCGGCCTGATGGCTCAGGCGACGCTCGAGGCGCGCGCGTTCGCTGATGTCGATCAGCAGACCCATCACGCCATGAACGGCACCGTCTCCGGCGCGGGTTGCGGCGACGCTCACCTCGAGGGTCAGCGCCCGCCCATCGCGTCGACGTACCGTCAGCTCGTGCACCGAACCGGAACGCGCCGGATCGTCGCGGTGCGCCTCCAGCTCCCCCTCCAGCAGCCGGCCGACGGCGGCATCCGGCAGAGCCTGGCCCCAAACCTCGGCCCGCTCACAGCCGAACAGTCCGGCGGCCGCCGGG
>DAOKZF010000234.1:0-2581 GCA_035325785.1 Miltoncostaeaceae bacterium | reverse complement strand
GAGGCCGAGGGCGTCACCCTGCTGCTGCAGCGCGAGGCGGTGATTTTCGCCGCGGACGCCGCCGACATCTACGAGGTGCCGTTGGTGCTCGAGCAGGAGGGTTTCGCCGAGATCGTCTGTCGCCGCCTCAACCGACCGGTCGGCCCGCCCGATCTGAGCGAGTGGCGGCGGCTGGTGGAGCGTATTCACCACCTGACCGGCGGTGTGCGCATCGCCCTGGTGGGTAAGTACGTGCAGCTGCACGATGCGTACCTGTCGGTCGTCGAGGCCCTCAAGCACGCCGGCATCCATCACGGGGTCGAGGTCGAGATCGACTGGGTGGACGCCGAGGCGTCCGATCTGACCGAGCGTCTGGCCTCGGCCGACGGGGTGCTCGTGCCCGGCGGCTTCGGTGGGCGCGGTATCGACGGCAAGATCGCCGCCGCCCGGTTCGCGCGCGAGAGCGGCACGCCGTACTTCGGCATCTGCCTGGGCATGCAGGTCGCGGTGATCGAATACGCGCGCAATGTCGCCGGCATGGAGGGGGCGAACTCGAGTGAGTTCGACCCGGACACGCCCTATCCCGTGGTTGATCTGCTGCCCGAGCAGCGCGCGGTCGCCGACTTCGGGGGCACCATGCGCCTGGGGGCCGATCCGGTGCATCTGGTCGAGGGAACCCGCGCCCGCGCCGCCTACGGCGACGAGCCGGTGGTCTACGAGCGCCATCGCCACCGTTACGAGGTGAACCCGGCGTTGCGCGAGGCACTCGAACAGGCCGGTCTGGTCGTGTCCGGCCGCTCGCCCAACGGCCGTTTGGTCGAGGTGATCGAGCTCGAGGACCATCCGTGGTTCTGCGCCTCCCAGTTCCACCCGGAGTTCAAGAGTCGCCCGACCCGCCCGCAGCCGCTGTTCCGGGAGTTCGTGGGAGCCGCGGCACGGCGGGCCGGCCTGCGGGACGAGACGGCGTCGTCTCCCTCCGCGGAGGTCGCCGGAGCGTGATCGGGCGCCGCAGGTGAGGGCGGACCTGGCGGACCTCGGCCCCGCGGCCCGCCTGATGGTCGAGCTGTGCGAGATCCCGTCGCCCTCGGGTGACGAGGCGGCGGTCGCCGCGGCGGTCCGCGAGCGGCTGGAGCGCCTTGGCGCCCGGGTCAGCGAGGACGATGCGGCCGAACGGATCGGCGCCGGCTGCGGGAACCTGCTGGCGGCCTTCCCGCCCACCCCCGGCGTGAGCGGCACGCCGATCCTGTTCGCCGCCCACCTGGACACCGTGCCGGTGGCCGGGCCGATCGAGGTGGGGCTGGTCGACGGCCACCTGGTGAATCGCCGCGATGCGATCCTCGGCGCCGACGACAAGGCGGCGGTTGCGGCGCTGCTGGTCGCGCTGGAGCGCGTGGTCGGGGAGGGACGCGAGCACGCGGGGGTCGAGCTGCTGTTCACCCCCTGCGAGGAGGTCGGCCTGAAGGGCGCGGCGGCCTTCGACATCGCCCCGCTGCGGGCGCGCATGGGATGTGTCTTCGACCACACCGGGGCGTTGGGTGGCATCGTGCGGCGCGCGCCGAGCCTCCATCGGATTGAGGCGACCTTCGTGGGGCGGGCGGCCCACGCCGGCATCCACCCGGAGGATGGGCGCAACGCGATCGCGGCGGCGGCCGCGGCGATCGCGCGGATGCCGTTGGGACGGATCGATGAGCACACGACGGCGAATGTCGGGGAGATCCGCGGGGGCAGCGCCGCGAACGTGGTCGCCGAACGCTGCACGCTGATCGGTGAGGCCCGCGGCCACGACGAGGCGGCGCTGGCGGCGCAGCTGACGGCGATGCTCGACGCGATCACCTGGGCGGCCACCGAACATGGACTCGATGTCCAGACCACGGTGTCGCGCGAGTTCACCGGCTACACGTTGCCCGACGACCATCCACCCCTGGCGCTCGCCCGGCGGGCACTCGCCGCGCCCGCTCTGCCGGTGCGGCTGATCACCAGCGGCGGCGGCTCCGACGTCAACGCCCTGATCCGCAACGGTTTTCCGGCGGTCAACCTCTGCAACGCGATGCTCGACGTTCACACCCCCGCCGAGCGGATCCGCCCGGAAACGCTGGAGGAACTGGTCGAGATCACGTTGGCGATCATCGCCCAGGCCCGCGAGGCCGCGTGAGCCTGCCCGGGCACCTCCCGCCGGCGCGCGAGGGGGCGCTCGCCGGCCCGGAGCGCGACGAGGCGGTGTGGCGGGGGACCATCGTCGACCTGCACGTCGCCCACTACCGGCGTCCCGACGGGAGCAGCGTGCGTCGCGAGGTGCTGCACCACATGGGGGCGGTCGTGATCGTTCCGGTGCACGACGATCATGTGCTGATGGTGCGCCAACCGCGCGAGGCGGTCGAGCGGTACACCCTCGAGCTGCCGGCCGGCAAGCTGGACCGACCGGACGAGGATCCGCTCGCCTGTGCGCGCAGAGAGTTGGCGGAGGAGGTCGGGCACCGGGCCGATCGCTGGGACAACTGGGGCGGGTTCTTCACCGCTCCGGCGATTCTGACCGAGTACATCCACTGTTTTCTCGCCCGCGAGCTTACCGCGGTCGGCGACACGGTCGGCGATCCGGACGAGC
>DAOKZF010000233.1:0-2588 GCA_035325785.1 Miltoncostaeaceae bacterium | reverse complement strand
GGTGCCGCTGCTGGCCGGCGCGCTCGGCGTGTGCCTGCTGGCGCCGTTCGTCAAAGACCCCGAGAGGGGGCGCGACCTCAGCTGATCGGCGCTCCGAGGGCGCCGCGGCGGTTCACAGCCATCCGCGGCGCCGGAACCACAGCCCCAGCAGCAGCACCGCGCCGATCTGCAGGCCGATGCCGTACAGCAGAAACGCCCCCGGGCCGCCGATGCGTTCGACCAACCACTCGAAGTTCTGGCCGAAGAACCCGGTGATGAACGTGAGCGGCAGAAACAGGCCCGCCACCACCGACAGCTTCTCCATCACCACGTTCATCCGGTTGGAGATCGTCGACAGGTGCACGTCGGTGAGACCGGCGAGCAGATCGCGGTCGCTGTCCAGCGCCTCGGTCACGCGCACCAGATGATCCTCCAGATCACGGAAATACCGCAGGCCGCTCTCGGGCATACCGGGGACGCCCACCAGCCCCGACGCGAGCCGGGCGATCCGGTCGCGGGCGGGAGCCACGATCCGGCGCACCGCCACCAGCCGTCGCCGCAGATCGAAGATCTCCTGCTGCAGTTCCTCCAGGTCGCGCTGTTCATCGAGCCGCTGCTCCAACGCGAGGATCCGCTCATCGAACCGGTCCAGCAACGGGAACAGGCCGTCCACCAGGTCGTCCAGCGCCCGATGCAACACCCGCCAGCCGGGCAGCGACCCGGCCGGCGAGGCGCCGTCGCCGTCGCCCGCATACGCGGCGGGAAGCGGCCCTCTGTAGACGCCCACCAGAAACCGCAAGGAGTAGAACAGATGCCCGGGGCTCAGGCAACCCGCCCCGGCCGGTTCGTCCCGGTCGACGTCCGCCGCGGCGAAGAGCACGATGTGCAGCTGCTCCTCGTACTCCTCCACCCGGGCACGCGGGGCGCCGTGTCCCAACGCACCCAGCGCCAGGGGATGGACCTGGAAGACGTCCTCGAGCAGATGCGGGATCTGCGGATCGCCCTCCACCAGATCGACGCGCACGAACCCGGCCGCCGGATCGGCCAGAAGCTCCGCCACGGCGGCCGGCGAGTACGCCTGGGGGGCACCGTCAATCAGCAGCCGCACCGGCCCCCCCCCCCCCCCCGACGAGAGCCCGCCGCTCACAACTCGCGCCGGCCGAGCAGCGCCCGCCCCAGGGTCAGCTCGTCGGCGTGCTCCAGGTCGGCGCCCACCGGCAGGCCGCTTGCCAGACGGGTCACCCGCACCCGATCGCGCACCAGGTCGGCCAGGTAGAGGGCGGTGGCCTCGCCCGCCATCGTCGGGTTGGTGGCGATCACCAGCTCGCGCACCCCGTCGTGCGCGATCCGTGCCACCAGTTCATCGATGCGCAGGTCGTCCGGGTCGATCCCGTCGATCGGCGACAACGCCCCGCCCAGCACGTGGTAGCGACCGCGGTATTCGTGGGTGCGTTCGATCGGTAGGATCGCCGAGGGCTCCTCGACCACGCACAGCACGCTCGCATCGCGTCGCGGATCGGCGCAGATCGGGCACAGGTCGTCCTCGGCGAAGCTGAAGCAGACACTGCACAGTCGCAGCCGATCGGCCATCTGGGTGAGGGCGTCGGCCAGCGCGCGGGTCCGTTCACGGGGCGCCTTCATCAGGTGAAAGGCGAGCCGTTGCGCGCTGCGCGGGCCGATGCCCGGCAGACGCGCCAGCTCGTTGATCACCCGCTCGCTGGACGGGGTGAGCATCGACGCCGCCGATCGGCCCGTCTAGAGCCCCGGGATGCCCAGCCCCGACAGCCCGCCCGCCACGGTGCCGAGGCGCTGATGGGCAAGCTCCTGCGCCTTGCGCATACCCTCGTTGACCGCGGCGACCACGACGTCCTGCAGGCTCTCGATGTCCTCCGGGTCGACCAGCGACGGGTCGATGGTCAGCTCGAGCAGCTCCAGGCCCCCGCTGACCCGCGCGGTCACCAGGTTGCCGCCGGCGGTTGCGACCACCGCCTCCTCGGCCAGCTCCTGCTGCACGCGGGCCATGTCCTCCTGCATTTTCTGCATTTGTTTCATCATCTTCTGGGGGTTCATTCCCTGGGGCACGGGGCACTCCTCACTGGTCGTCGCCCTCTTCGGTGGCGTTGAACATCATCTTGAACTCCGCCAGCAGCGTGTCGCCGTCGGGCGGCTCGGCGCGCTCGGCGGCCGTCGGGTTCGCCTGCGCCGGTGCGGCGCTGGCCTGGAACGCGATCTGTGGTCGATGGCCGGTCAGGGCGTGCACCGCCTCGGCGATCTTCCCTCGGTTGTCCGGGTTATCGAGCATGCTGGCCCGCACCGCGCTGGTGACCGCGATCACCAGCCCCCCCTCGTCGAGCGCGAGCGGATGCGAGTCATCCAGAAAACCCCGCACCGGTGGCGCGTCGCGTTGGAGGGCCGCGAGCACCTGCGGCCACCGGCGCTCCAGGTGATCGAGATCGAACGGCCCGTCGCCGGCGGTCACCGGGGAGGGCGGCGGCGGGTCCGCCAGGTGGGGAGCGTCCGCCGGAGGCGATTGTTCCTGCGGCGCAGGCGCGTATTCGTCACTCGGCGGCGCGTACTCGTCGCCCGGCGGCGGGGGGATCTCGTGGCCC
>DAOKZF010000232.1:0-2601 GCA_035325785.1 Miltoncostaeaceae bacterium | reverse complement strand
CACCGCCCGCCGGCCGCGGCGGCCCAACCACCGCCGTCGACTGGCCGCGATCGCGGTTCTGATCGTGGTGGTCGCCGGCGCGGCGGTGGCCGGAGGACTGCGTCTGGCGGAGCAGGCGACGGAGGGACCGCCGCCCCCCACCAAACCCAGCGCCGCGGTCACTGACCTGACCATCGCCTCGATCAGCGACGTCGACCCGACCGAGACCGGCGGCGACGGCGCGGAGAACCCCGGGCAGCGAGACCTGGCGATCGACGGCGATCCCGCCACCGCGTGGTACACCGAGAAGTACCAGGACAGCCCACGTTTCGGCGGTCTGAAGGAGGGCGTCGGGTTGCTGGTGCACCTCGCCCGCCCGGCCGTGGTGCGCGAAGCGCTCATCAGCTCCCCCACCGCGGGAGCAACGTTCGAGATCCGATCGGTGGCGCCCGGAGGTCAGCGGCCGCTGCTGGGCTCCGGCACCTTCACCGGCACAGCGCAGAAGGTGCCGCTCACGACCGCCCCCGCCACCCAGAACGTGCTGCTGTGGATCACCTCGCTCGCCCCGACCGGCGACGGGCGCTACCAGGCCGGGGTCGGCGAAATCCGTCTGCGCGGGGTGCCCGCCTCGGCGACCGAGTAGGGACCCCGCCGCCCGCGCCGAACTCGTTCGGTGTGACGGTGAGCTGGCAGGAGAGCTTGGACGACCTCGAGCGGCGTCTGGCGGTGCAGGGCGGGCGTGCCCGCCGACTGGCGCCCCGCACGCGCGCCACCTACCTGGGCGACGCACGCCGGGTGGCGGGCTGGTTGGAGCAGCGGGGACTCACCGGTCCCGAGGCGATCAGCGCCTCCGCGCTGGAGGCCGCCTTTCGCGGGTTGGAATGGTCGCCGGCGACGCGGGCGCGCGCGGCCACCGCCCTGCGGGAATGGCTCGACCCCCTGTTCCCCCCCGGGCGCTCCCCCGCCTGGCAGATCGACCGCCCCCGCCCGGTGCCGCCGCCGATCCCCCGCCTGTCGTCCGCCGACGCGATCCGCCTGGTCGAAAGCGTCGGCGCGGAACATCGACCCGGGCCCGATGATCGGGCGCCCGACGCGGCCGCCACGAGCGAGACCCCCAACGCCCTGAGCCGGGCGCTCGCCCTGCGCGACCGTGCCCTGTTGGAGGTGCTGTACGGCAGCGGCCTGCGCCGGCAGGAGGTCTGTGATCTGGTGCTCGCCGGGTTGGACTTCGAACATGAATCGCTACGGGTCGTGGGCAAGGGCGCCCGGGCGCGCACCGTGCCGTTGACCGAACCGGCGGTCCTGGCCCTGCGCGACTGGCTGCGCGAAGGACGCCCACGCTGCGTGACCGGGCGCCCGACCGAACCGGCCGATCGCGCGCCGGTGTTCGTGTCGCGCCGCGGGCGGCGGTTGGACGGATCGACCGTGTACCGAGTGGTGGCCCGCGCCCTGCGCGCCCAGGGACGCGCCGGCGGCCCGCACCTGCTGCGCCACGCCGCGGCGACCCACCTGCTCGAGGGACGACCCGGCGAGGGCGGCGCCCATCTGCGGGTGGTGCAGGAGGTACTGGGGCATTCGTCCATCGCCACCACTCAGCGATATACGGCGGTCACGACCCGGGCCATGCAGGCCGCCCTGCGCCGCGCCCATCCGCGCGGATGAGCACGATCGACCCGCAGGGATTCGCCCGTCTGGCGGGGGCGTTCCTCGCCAGCCGCGAGAACCCGAACACGCGCGCCGCCTACGCCCGTGACCTGGGGGCGCTCGCCGGGGCGCTCAACCTGGAGGCCCCCGGCGTCGGCGGCGGGCTGGGGGTGGAGGACGACCCGCTGGCCCGAGCGGCGGCGGTCGCTCTCTCCCAGCTGCCGCTGGAGTGGTGGCAGCGCTGGCGCGACGGTCTGGAGGGGCGCCCCACCAGTCGGCGGCGGCGCGTGGCGGCCGCCCGCACCTTCTGCCGCTGGTGGTCGCGGGCCTTCTCGCTCACCAACCCGGTCGTCGACCTGCGCCCGCCGGCGATCACCGAGGGGGACGGGGGCGGGCAGGAACGGGTGGCGCGCGAGGTGGTGGCGCTCACCCCCGCCGCCGTGCGACGGATGTGCGAGTTGGCCGATGCCCCGGGGCCGTTGGGCCAGCGCACCCACGCCCTGATCGAGGTGCTCTACGGCTGCGGACTGCGCGCCAGCGAGGCCGCCGGCCTGGACGTTTCGGCCTGCCATCTGGACGACGCCGAGGATCCGTTCCTGCTGGTCACCGGCAAGGGCGGCCGCAGACGGGCGGTGGCGGTGCCGCGCGAGGCGCTGGCCGCGCTCCCGGCCTACCTGCGCGCCGGCCGGCCGGAGCTGCGGGCCCGCGACCGCACCCCGCGCCCCGACCAGGCGCGCCACCGCGACGCCGACGCCGTGTTCCTGAACAGCCGCGGGCGCCGGCTGGGTCGCGCCGCGGTCTGGAAACTGGTGCGTGATGTCGCCGACCGAGCGGGGCTGCGCGCCAACGGCGAGCGGGTCTTCCCCCACGCCCTGCGCCACTCGTGCGGCACGCATCTGATTCAGGCCGGGGTCGATATCCGTTATGTGCAGGCCCACCTGGGACACGCATCGCCGGTGACCACCGAGATCTACACGC
>DAOKZF010000231.1:0-2604 GCA_035325785.1 Miltoncostaeaceae bacterium | reverse complement strand
GCTCCAAAGCCCGCCGGGCATCCTCATCAAACTTGAGCAGCTTGGCCATCTCGTCAGCCCACCTTCGCCAGAATGTCGGACTCGCGCAGGATGAGAAGGTCCTCGCCGTCCACGGTCACCTCGGTGCCGCCGTACTTGGCGAACACCACCACGTCGCCCTCGGCGACCAGCATCGGCACCCGCTTGCCGTCCTCGTAACGACCCGGGCCCGCGGCCACGACGGTACCGCGCTGCGGCCGGTCGCCGGCGGTCTCCGGAATCACCAGGCCGCTGGCGGTGACGCTCTCTGACTCGGCGACGCGTACGACGACGCGGTCGCCCAACGGCTGAACGCTCATGCATTCCCCTTTGTCTTGGCACTCACTGTGTATGAGTGCCAGAAGCGTGCCACGCGGCGGGGCGGCTGACAAGGGCGCGACCCGCCGGCGGATGCGCACGGCGGGTCGCGTGGGCAGTGCGATGACGCCGGGCGGCCGGCGGTGGGTCGGATGACCTATTTGAGGCTGGGGAACTCGATCACTTCGCTGAAGTGGATCACCGAGACGGTGTCATCGAGGGAGACGTCGCGCGAGTAGATGTGCGAGAGGAAGTGCAGGGTGTCGTCCACCAGCCGGAACTCGGGGTTGTCCCGCTCGATCTCGCGCTGGGTCAACTCGCGCACCGGCTTGACGTCGACCTGGTCGATGATCGCGGTGAAGATGCGTTGACGCGGCCCGTGGCGATGCCCGACGGTCACCCACACCAGCTGGCTCTTCTGATACTTGCGCGATTTGTCGCCGAGGCGGATGGTGGCGGTCTTGCGCCCCTTGCGCAGCTGATCGATGAACAGGGGCGAGTAGAAGTTCAGCGCGTACACGGGCGGCCTCGGGCGTCGGCGGCGGGGACGGTGTCGCTGAGGAAACTAGCGCGACGGCCGCGGTTGTGGGGCTTCACCGACGCAGAAGCCCCACAACCACATCGTTCAACCGCCGCCGAACAGGCGGCGAAGGAAGCCCATCAGGCCACCGGTGTGGTGCTCGTCGGGCTCCTCGTGGGCCGGTGGCGTCGGCACGCCAGCCGATTCGGGCTCACCTGGCGCGGGCGTCTGCGCGGGTGCGGGGGCTACCGGGGGAGCCGGTGCCGCCGCGCCGGTCGCGTCGCCGCCGCCCACCCATTTGTCGAGGGCCTCCCACCCGGTCGTGCCGCCCGGCGCGGAGGCGGCCGGCTGTGCCGGGGTCTCGGAGGGGGCCGGGGCCGGTGCCGCTGCGCGGGAGCGCCCCCCCGCGCCGACCCACTGGTCGAGGGCTTCCCAGCCGGTCTTTTTCGCGCCGGGCGCGGCCGTGTCGGTGTCGCCGGCGACCCATTTCTCGAGGGCTTCCCACCCGGTTTTGGCGCTGGCGGGTGCGCTGGTGCTGTCGCCGGCGACCCATTTCTCGAGGGCTTCCCAGCCGGTTTTCCGTTCGCCGGGTGTCGCGGGGGTGTCGCCGCCGTGGCCGCTGACCCACTTTTCCAGAGCCTCCCAGCCGGTCGTGTTGGCGCCGCCGGCGATGGGGGGCAGGAAACGGTGAGGGCGGCTCATTGACTCCTCCACACGGGTCGATGCACGATGTGAGACGACACGCTTGTAGCGTGCGGCACAAAGCTATGGTGCGACCGCGGCCCGGTCAAGACGGACGGCGCCCGTCCACGCGGAAAACTGTCCGAAAACGCGGGTGCGGACGCGCGGTCCCCCGTCGAGCCGCCGGCCTACCGCAGATCGTGGAGCAGTCGGCGGTAGCTCTCGAGTCGCGGGGGGCTGACGGCGTCGACCACGGCGCAACCGGCATCTCCATCGTGGGCGCAGCCGCGAAAACGGCAGTCCGGGGCCGCCGCGGCGATCTCGGGAAAGCCTCGCTCGAGCTGCTCCCGATCCATACGCGGCAGATGAAAGGTGCGCACGCCGGCGGTGTCGACGATCGCTCCGCCCGAGGGCATGGGGATCAGGCGTGGGTCGGTGGTCGTGTGACGCCCCGTGCCGATCCGTTCACTCACCGCTCCGGTTGCGCGCTCCACCCCGGTGAGGGCCGCCGTCAGCGTCGACTTCCCCACCCCCGAATGGCCCGCCAGCACCGCCACCCGTCCGCCGATCTGCTCGCGCAGTCGCTCGACGAACTCCGCGTCGTGCGCCGAACCGCACAGCGCGGGGTAACCAACCGACCGGTAGAGATCAACGACCTCTTCCAACTCGCTCCCGTCGTGGGGGAGGTCGGTCTTGGTGATCGCGATCGCCGCCTCCAGGCCACCGACCTCGGCCGCGACCAGATAGCGATCGAGCAGCCGCGGGCGCAGCGGCGGGGGGCGCGGGCCAGCCCCCCCTCCCCTCCCCCGACCACCGCCGCGGTCACCACCAGCAGGTCGGCGTTCGCGGCCAACGGCCGGGCACGCCGCTCCCAGCCATCGCCGCGCTCCAACAGGGTGCGGCGCGGGTCGATCGCCACCACCGTGCGCTCGTTTCCGGCCGCACGCAGGGTGACCCGGTCGCCGGCGACGACCGGGCGTCCCGGGAGCTTGGGCGCCAAGCGTGCCTCGATCAGACGCCCCTCCTCGCAGACCGTCGCGGTGGGGCCCGAGACGCGGACGACCACC
>DAOKZF010000230.1:0-2634 GCA_035325785.1 Miltoncostaeaceae bacterium | reverse complement strand
TGGATCGTGCTGTACCGGCAGCGGGCGCCCTCCTTGACGATGATCTCGACCACCGCCGAGTGCAGCGAGTCGCTGGTGTAGATCGGGGCGGTGCAGCCCTCGACGTAGTGCACGAACGAACCCGGCTCGCAGATGATCAGGGTGCGCTCGAACTGGCCCATGTTTTCGGCGTTGATGCGGAAGTAGGCCTGCAGAGGCACCTCCACCTGGACGCCCTCGGGCACCCAGATGAACGAGCCGCCCGACCAGACGGCCGAGTTGAGGGCGGCGAGCTTGTTGTCGCCGGGCGGAATGACCGTCGCCCAGTGCTCGCGGAACAGGTCCTCATGCTCGCGCAGGGCGGTGTCGGTGTCGCAGAAGATCACGCCCTTCTTCTCGAGGTCCTCGCGGATCGAGTGGTAGACGACCTCGCTCTCGTACTGGGCGCTCACCCCGGACAGGTACTTCTGCTCGGCCTCCGGGATGCCCAGACGGTCGAAGGTGTCGCGGATGTCGTCCGGCACCTCGTCCCAATCGCGACCCTGCTTCTCGGTCGCGCGGATGAAGTAGTAGATGTCCTGGAAGTCGATCTCGTCCAGCTCACCGCCCCAGGTCGGCATCGGTTTGCGCTCGAAGATCTCGAGCGCCCGCAGCCGGAACTTGAGCATCCATTCCGGTTCGTTCTTCAGGAACGAGATCTCGCGCACCACGTCGGCGTTCAGGCCCTTCTTGGGCTGGAAGACGTAGTTGGCGGGGTCGTGCCAGCCGAACTTGTATTGACCCAGATCGATGTCGGGCGGTTGGACTGTGGACACGTGCCCTCCGAGGTCGCTAATAACGCGCCCATAAAACATACGCCGATTGCCGGAATCCGTGGAAGGGACGTTCCGGCCCGGCCGCGGCGGGTCCCTCAACCCTGCCGAGCGCTCCCAGACCCTAACCGACGCTCCGGCGCTTCGGACCGCGCCCCAAAGGCGCTTACGGCGCGGTGTGCTGGGAGAGAACGATGACGTGGCGGCCGCCGCTCGTGGTCCGCTCCCACGCGGCGATGGCGGTGCGCGCGGTACCCGCGACCCCCAGCGAGCGCGCCGTTATTCCCCCCGGGGTGGGGGAGAGCGCGACCGGTGTCGACCAGCGCCCGTCCGCGCCGCGTCCGGCGGCGAGCACCAGGGCCTGCGGCGTGCCCGCACCGGCCACCCAGATCGTCGCCGCCTGGCGCTGGGCGCCGGCGAGAACCCGCACTCCCGCGGCCGGCGACATGCCGGGAAGCGTCAGCGCGCTGCCGGGCCCGAGCGCGGCGGCGACCGGGGCGACGCGCAGGTCGCCGGTGCGCCCCGCGGCCACCCAGGCGCTCATCGCATCCCCGTCGTCGGCGATCGCGATCCGCGGACCGGCGCCGCCGCGCGCGCGTTCTCCCGTGCCCGGTCGAGGCAGCGATGCGAACGCCACCGGCCGGTCGTTCGGGCGGTCCGCCCGCCACCAGCGCACCGTGCCGTCACGGTCGGCGTCCACCGCCCCCACGGTGCCATCGCCGGCCAGGGCGATGTCCCCGTTCGGTCGCAGCGGCGAGGGCGCGCGTTCCCCCCAGACGCCGTCGGCGGGTCGACCCGGCAGCGTGATGGTGATCGCCCGCGCGCGCCGGTCGCAGACCCACCACACCAGGGCATCCCCGTTGGTGCTCATCGCCACCCGGGCCTGGCGCTCCTCCCGGCAGCCGGGGGTGCCCGACAGCCGTCGAGCTCTCGACCAGCGGCCGTCGACCAGCGTCGCCGCCTGCACCTGGCCGACGAAACCCGTTGAGGACGGCTGTGTGCCGGTGCCCCAGTGCCAGACCGCCACCGCGTTGCCGTCGGCGTCGGCCGCAACCCGAGGTGCCCCGACCTTCAGGCGTGTGGGGGAGAGCGTGGCCACCGGTCCCCAGCGACCGTCTCGGTCGGTGCCGCGCGCACGTACGACCCACACCGGTCGGCGTACCGTTCGACCGCCGACCGTGCGCCACTGATCGCCGATGCGTTGGCGCCACACCACGATGACGCCGCCGGTGCCGTCGATCGCCACCGCCGGGTCGATCGCGACGCCCTCGCGGGACGAGACCCGCACCGGGCTCTCCCAACCACCCCGATCCGACCGTCGGGCGACGACCACGCCGCGGGCGTCCCACGGGCCATCCACCCACGCCAGCACGGCGGCCCCGGAGGCGTTCATCGCCACCGCCGGGGTGCGTCCGTCCCGGTCGGTCGGCGACACCGTCTGCCCCGAGGTCCACGCCGCGGCGGGCGCCGCGGCCGCGCAGAGTGCGAGCGGGGCGATCAGGAGGCGACGGGCGAACGGAGGCATCGCCGGGAAGGTACACCGCCGACCGGTGTATCCTGAACCCAGTTGGGCGCGGGCAAGGGAGGATCGCGCCATGGTCACTCAGGACGCGACGCTTCCGCAGAGAGACGAGGACATCGGTCGTCTGACGGCCGCCCTCGGCGACGCCACCCGCCGGCGGGTGTTCTTCGCCCTGCGCTCCGCCGCGGAGCCCCAGACCAAGGACGACATCGCCCGAGCGGTCGGGATCGAACGGCGGTTGGCCGGGTTTCATCTGGACAAGCTGGTGGAGGACGGCTTCGCCGGCGCCGATATGGAACGCCCGCGCGAGGCGGCCGGTCC
>DAOKZF010000229.1:775-2636 GCA_035325785.1 Miltoncostaeaceae bacterium | reverse complement strand
GGCGAGAGCGAGCGGAACGGGAATCGCCGGTTGTCCCACGCGCGCAGGGTAGCCGGCCGGCCGACGAGCGGCCGGCGAGGAGCCGACGGCGAACCGGTCGGGGACGACGAACCCTCACACGGGGGTCGACCGGCCCATCGGAGGCGGGTCAGTCGGTCAGGTCGGCGAGCGCGTCCGGGGTGAGTGAGCGCATGTCGGGCAGCACCAGGTCGGCCAGCGCCAGGGCCTCGCGGGCCGGCGGGTAGTCCGGGTTCGGCACCGCCACGACGCGCATCCCGGCCGCGTGGGCCGCCCGCAGGCCGCTCGCCGAGTCCTCGATTGCGGCGGCGCGCCACGGATCGACCGAAAGCCGGCGCAGGACCTCCAGGTACACGTCGGGGGCCGGCTTGCCGCGCTCGACCGCCTCCGAGGAGAGCGCCACCGCAAAGCACCGGCGAACGCCGGCCAGCTCGAGCGTCAGCTCGATCAGCTCCTGGGGGGAGGAACTCGCGAGCCCCAGCGGCCAACGCCGCGCGAGTGCGCGCACGGCATCGACCGCCCCGGGCAGCAGCGGCAACCGGGCGCGATAGGCGTCGGCCAACCGGGCGACCACCTCGTCGCGGATCCGCCCCGGGGTCAGGTCGACGCCGAGCTCGGCGTGCATGTAATCGGTCCACTCGGCGGTGTTCATGCCCATCATCGCCCGGTGGTCCGCGCTCGACCAGCGCCCGCCGCGCTCCCGCGCGAGCTCCTCGCGCACGCGATCCCACAGGGCCTCGGTGGCGATCAGCACCCCGTCCATGTCGAACACGACGGCGGCCAGCGGCGGATGAACGGTGGTCTTCATCGCCCCAGCATGCCGGTCGAACCGCCGACGTGCGATGATCGTGCCCGCGCGCCAACACCGCGGGCGCGCGGCGGCACGAGACAAATTAGGGTGACCGAACTCGAGTTTGGGTCATCGCCGTTGTCTTTTTGTTCGGAGTGTCTTAGGTTGCCGCCCCGATGCCACCGGCCCGCCCCGCACCCTCCCCCGCAACGTCCCTCGGCCTCGGCGACGACCGCCCCTGTGCGGGCGCCGCACTGCTCGGCGCGGGCGGCGACCCGCGCCGGCGCGATAGCCCGGCCCTCATCCACCGCGGGCGAACGATCAGCCACGGCGAGCTGGCCGAGCGCGTGGCGCAACGGGCACGCGAGTTTGGCCCCGGACGGCGCGTGGTGATGATCGCCGGCGCCAACGAACCCGAGGTGCTGATCAGCCACCTCGCGGCCCTGAGCGGCGGGCATGTCTCCCGGCCGGTGCCGTCCCCCGCGCAGGCCGACGAACTGCGCCGACGCTTCGCGCCGGACACCCTGGGGAACCCCCAGGGCGACGGCGTCGCGATCCACCACCTCACCCGCCGGGCGACCCACCGGCTCCATCCGGACCTGGCGCTGCTTGCCGGCACCTCGGGCTCGACCGGTGCCCCCCGCCTGGTGCGTCTGTCGCACACGAACATCACCGCCAACGCGGCGGCGATCGCCACCTATCTCAACCTCGACCACACCGAGCGGGCGATCACCAGCCTGCCAATGCACTACTGCTACGGCCTGTCGGTGGTGCACTCGCATCTGTTGGTCGGGGCCTCGCTGGTACTCAGTGACCGTTCCGTGAGCGACCCGGCCTTCTGGGGGTTGGTGCGCGAAAATGGGGTGACCAGCCTGGCCGGCGTGCCGCACACCTTCGCCCTGCTCGAGCAGGCGGGCTTCGCCGACCTGGATCTGCCCTCGCTGCGCTATCTGACCCAGGCCGGCGGGCGGATGGGCCCGGAACGGGGGCGGCGCCTCGCGGCCCCCGGGGCGACCCGCGCCGCCGCCCCGATCAGGCAGGCCCGGCCCAGCC
>DAOKZF010000229.1:0-765 GCA_035325785.1 Miltoncostaeaceae bacterium | reverse complement strand
ACGGCCAGACCGAGGCGACCGCCCGGATGGCCTATCTGCCCGCCGGGCTGGCCCACCGCCACCCGCACACGATCGGCGTACCGATCCCCGGCGGGCGCTTCACCCTGCGCGCGGTGGACGATGCCCCCGCCGAGGATGTCGGCGAGCTGATCTACCACGGACCGAACGTGATGATGGGCTACGCCGAGACCCCGGACGACCTGGCCACCGGGTCTGAGCTGAGCGAGTTGGCCACCGGCGATCTGGCCCGGCGCACCCCGGAGGGCCTGTACGAGATCGTCGGGCGACGCAGCCGTTTCGTGAAGATCTTCGGTCTGCGCATCGACCTGGCCCGGGTGGAGGCATTGCTGGAGGCCGACGGCGTGGAGGCCATCTGCACCGGCGATGATGAGCGTCTGGCCATCGGCGTGAGCGGCGGAGCCGATCCGGCGGCGGTGGCCACCCGGCTGGGCGAGGAGCTCGGGCTGCCGGTTGCGCGCATCGCGGTCGTCCACCTGGCGCGGCTGCCCCGATTGGCGAACGGCAAGCCCGACTACCGGGCGGTCGCGGCGGCGGCGGACGAGCGCGACGCGACCGCGGGCCTCCGCGCCGTGGCCACCCATGGCCGGTGGTGGCGACGACGCCCCCCGGGCGAGCGCGACCCCGCATCGGTGGCCGCGCTGTATGCCCAAGCGCTGGCGGTTCCCGCGGTGGCTCCCCCCGACACGTTCGCCGGTCTGGGGGGCGGTTCGCTCACCGACGTCGGGGTGTCCCTGGGGCTGGAGG
>DAOKZF010000228.1:0-2723 GCA_035325785.1 Miltoncostaeaceae bacterium | reverse complement strand
GATCCGGGCAAGCAACAGAAGATCCTCCGCGAGGCGGGCGAGGCGACGGGCGTCACCGTGGGCCGCACCCACCACGCGCATCAACTGGTCACGGCTCAGGTCCTGGCGTTGAGCGACATCGAGTCGGGTGAGCAGCACACTGACCGGCGTGCGCAACTCGTGGCTCGCGTCGCTCACGATCCGTCTCTCCTGCTCGATCGCTCGTTGAAGGCGGTCGAGCAGGTCGTTGAGCGTATGGGCGAGTCGGTCCAATTCATCGCCCGTCCCCGGGACCGGCAACCGATCGCGCAGATCGCCGGTGCCGATGGCGGCGGCGCGGGCACGCATCGCCTCGACCGGCCCGAGAGCCGCGCGCGCGACCCGATAACCGGCGACACTCGCCGCGACCAGGGCGAGCGGAAGCGCCAACCCCAGGATCACCGCGAGTCGATGCAACGTGCGTTCGCGATCGTCCCTGGGCTCGGCAATCGCGGCGACGCGTCCGCCCGGCAGCCCAAAGGCTCTGACGCGCACACCATCCGTGAGGCCGGCCAGGTGCGTTCGGGTGAACATGACCGGTGCGTCCAGGGCGCGCGCCACCGTGGCGGCATCGGCCAGCCGCTCGTCGGTGAGCTGAGCGGATGTCGCGCTCGGTGTCCCATCGGGGCGGTAGATCTGGATCAGGGGCTCGCCGGCGCGAGCCAGCACGAGAGTCGGGTCGGGGTCCTCGCGTGCGAGCAACACGATCTGCTCCTGACGATCGACCAACTCCTCGTCGATCCGGGCATCGATCCCCTGGCGGAACACCAGGTAGACCAGTGATCCGGTCACGACGAGGGCGATCGCCACGATGATGGCGAACACCGCAGTGAGACGAACCCGGATCGGAAGTCCGCTTCGTGTGAACGCGCGTCCGATGCTCAGGGGCGCATCCTCACATGGACCGACCCGTCCGACGGGCCGCCGGGCCCGCCGGACGGCCGGTCTCACATTGATCCCGCGGATCGCTCGATGCGGTCGATTCCCGTGACGCTCAGGAAGACGACGGTTGCGAGGATGGCGATGAGGAACACGGCGCTCGTCATCGTTGTCCCGATGCCGAGCCCTCCGTCGATGCGGCTTTGGGACAGGAGATCCCCGATCGATGCTCCGAGCGGGCGCGTCAGGACGTACGCGATCCAGAACGCGGCCACCGCATTCAGCCCCAACCGAAGGTGCGCCACTGCGACGGCCGCAATCGCGCCGGCGAAGATCATCGCCGACAGCGCGAATCCCAACGCCAAACGTTCGGCCATCAGATCGCCCGCGGCGGTTCCCAGGGCGAAGGTGAACAGAATCGCCAGCCAGTAGAAGGCCTCGCGACGATGCGTAAAGATCGTGTGGATCGACAGGGTTTGTTCGACCGCGAACCATCCGGCGAAGGTGGCGGCCAGGGCGGCGCCGAACACGCCTGTGGTGACCACGAGCGACACGCCCATGTTGTCGGTGAGGTTGTCCGTGATCAGGGTGCCGACGACGCTGATCAGCACGACCGCCGTCCAGTACACGCCCGGCACATAGCGCGTCAGCCGAAACTGAGTGCCCAGCGCAACCGCCAGGGCCGCGCTCATGATCCAGGTGGTTCCGGTGAGTCCGAATCCCAGGGTGGTGTTCAGATAATCCGCGAAGGTCTCGCCCACGGTGGTCGCGAGCACCTTGATGATCCAGAAGTACAGCGTCACCTCCGGCACCTTGTTCAGCATCCGCCGAGCGGTTCCCGGTGCCGAACGGGCGTCGGGTGACGACGTGATCGGTCGTTCCGTCATGGCTCCCTCCGAGGGTCGCGTGAATCGGGTTCTCGCGACGGTGCACCGGGGAGATGACCCGGACATGAGTCGGTCGCCCCGCCGGCACGCGTGCGCCGTGCGCGCCGCCGCGTCGACGGTCACCGACCCGCACGGAGCGCACGATGGGCGGGCTCTAGCCCGGTGATCCCTCGTCCGGTGTCGGTGCGCCGAGGTGCCTGAGCGCACCGACACCGGAACGCAGCGCCCCGATGCGCTGACGCAGCGATCCATCTCCCACGGCGGTCGATGCGACCGCCGCCACGCCGATGGCGACGTCGGCGATCAGGGTTGCCGCCTGCATACCCACCCCGAAGGCCACCGCGGTGCTCGGCGTGGCGGCCGCGCCCAGGGCGAACGCGATCGCCGCCTGCTGGGCGCCGGCATTCCCGGGCAGCAGGGGAATGATGCTCGCCACCGTCTGGGCGGCGATCACCGCCGCCGCCGTGCCCGGCCGGCGGGGATCCCGAAGGCCGCCAGGAACGCCCACACGCTGGCGAAGCGCAGGGCCCATGCGACCACCTTCCATCCCAACACGCCCACGACCAAGTCACGTGGCGACCTCACCACCGCGAACCCCGACAGGAATCGGTGCACCGCCCCGGCGATCCGACCGCGCAGGAACACCCCAGCGCCGATGGTCGCGGCGCCGATCGCCGCACCGGCGCCGATCGCGAACGCACCCGGGACGGTCGGAATGTGGGCCATCGTCCCGCTCACCCCGGCGCCCAGGGCCATCCACGAGACGAGAACCGCCAGGCCGAAGAACACCTCGATGACCGCTTCCAGCGCGATCGTCCCGGAGATCGCCGCGATGCCCGGGGCCGCGGGATGCCGGCGCAACAGGGCCACGCGGACGACATCCGGGAGCTTTCCCGGCAGGACCGCCCCGGCGCCGATCGCGGCGACGAACGCCCTCAG
>DAOKZF010000227.1:1999-2781 GCA_035325785.1 Miltoncostaeaceae bacterium | reverse complement strand
TGCGGGGGCAGCGGCAACACCCACAGCCGCACCCAGATCAGCGTCAAGATCCCCCCCGGGGTGAAGGACGGCACCCGCATCCGCATGAAGGGCATGGGGCAGGCGGGCACGCGCGGCGGGCCGCCCGGCGACCTGCAGGTGATCACCCGCGTCTCTCCGAGCTCCCTCTACACGCGCAAGGGCGACGATCTGATCGTCAACGTGCCGGTCACGTTTCCCGAAGCCGCCCTGGGAGCGCAGGTGGAGGTGCCGACCATCGATCGCAAACGGGTCAAACTCACGGTGCCCGCCGGCAGCCCCGAGGGCAAACAGCTGCGGGTGCCCGGCCAGGGGGCCCCGCGCCTGAAGGGCCAGGGACGCGGCGACCTGATCGCCACCGTGCGCATCCAGGTGCCGCGCGAGCTGAGCAAGAAACAGCGTGACGCGCTGGAGCGCTTCGCCAAACTCGATGAGCGCGACCCGCGAGAGACCCTGTTCTCATGAGCACCACCCGACGCGGATACCTCATCGGGGCCGCCGCCGAGCTGGCCGGCATGCACCCCCAGACCCTGCGGGTCTACGAGCGGCGCGGCCTGGTCCATCCCCGGCGCACCGCCGGAAACACGCGGGTCTACTCCGAGGCCGACATCCGCCTGCTGCGGCGCATCCAGCAGCTCTCCGATGAGGGGCTCAACCTCGCCGGAATCGAACGGATCCTGCAGCTGGAACAGCGTCTGGCCCGCGCCGAGCGGCGCATCGACGACCTGCGTGTGGAACTGACAGACACCATCGACGAACACCGC
>DAOKZF010000227.1:0-1989 GCA_035325785.1 Miltoncostaeaceae bacterium | reverse complement strand
CGGATGCGCGCCGCACGAGGGGAGCTCGTGCACGTGAGACCACGTTCCACCGCCCTGGTGCCCCACGGCGAGCGAATCGTGGTGACGATGAGGGTGAGAGGAGCCGCAGATGGCGATCGATAAACCAACCGAGAAGGCCCGCGAGGCGATCGAAGCGTCGGCGCGGATCGCGGGGGAACACCGCAATCAAATCGTCGAACCCGAGCACCTGCTGCTCGCGCTGCTCGACGCCCGCGAGGGGGTCGTGGAGCCGGTGCTCTCCGCGGCGGGGGTTAACCTGCCGACCCTGCGGGCCGCCGTCGCGGCCGCGATTGATCGTCTGCCCCAGGTGTCCGGTGCCGGACTCGGCGCCCAGCTGTCGCCGGCATACCGCCAGGTGCTGCAGCGCGCCGGCGAGGACGCCGAGCAGATGGGCGATCAGTACATGTCGACCGAACACCTGCTGCTGGGGCTCGCCGACCAGGCCGGTTCCGCGGGCGCCGCGCTGACCGAGGCCGGGGCGAACCGCGAGGCGATCCTGCGGGCCCTGCAGAGCGTGCGCGGCTCGGCGCGGGTCACCGACCCCAACCCGGAGGACAAGTACCAGGCGCTCGAGAAGTACGGGCGCGACCTCACCGAGGCCGCCGAACAGGGCAAGCTCGACCCGGTCGTCGGACGCGACGAGGAGATCCGCCGCGTCATCCAGGTGCTCTCGCGGCGCACCAAGAACAACCCGGTGCTGATCGGTGAGCCCGGCGTCGGCAAGACCGCGATCGTCGAGGGGCTCGCCCAGCGGATCGTCAGCGGCGACATCCCCGAGGGGCTCGCCAACAAGCGGGTGATCGCCCTCGACATCGGTTCGCTCCTGGCCGGCGCGAAGTACCGCGGCGAGTTCGAGGACCGTCTCAAGGCGGTGCTGAAGGAGATCGAGGACGCCGCCGGCGAAATCATCCTCTTCATCGACGAGCTGCACACGATCGTCGGCGCCGGCGCGGCCGAGGGGGCGGTCGACGCCGCCAACCTGCTCAAGCCGATGCTGGCCCGCGGCGAGCTGCGCGCGGTGGGCGCCACCACCCTCGACGAGTACCGCAAGCACATCGAAAAGGACGCCGCCCTCGAACGGCGCTTCCAGCCGGTGATGGTCGGCGAACCCTCCGTGGAGGACGCCATCGGGATCCTGCGCGGGCTGAAGGAACGCTACGAGGTGCACCACGGGGTGCGCATCCAGGACGGCGCCCTGGTGGCCGCCGCCCGCCTGTCCGACCGCTACATCACCGCCCGGTTCCTGCCCGACAAGGCGATCGACCTGGTCGATGAGGCCGCCAGCCGCCTGCGGATGGAAATCGACTCGGTGCCGGTGGAACTCGACACCGTCCAGCGGCGGATCATGCAGCTGGAAATCGAGGAACAGGCGCTGGCCAAGGAGACCGACCAGGCCTCCGAGCAGCGTCTGGACGCCCTGCGCGAAGAGGTGGCCGAGTTGCGCGAGGAGCGCGACGCGATGCGGGCCCACTGGGACCGCGAGAAGGCCACCATCGATCGCATCCGCGCCACCAAGAGCGAGATCGAGGCGGCCCGCGCCGAACTGGAGCGGGCCGAACGCGAGGCCGACCTGGAGGGCGCCGCGCGGCTCAAGTTCGGCACGCTGCCCGAGCTCGACCGGGCCCTCGCCCAGGCCAACGACGAACTGAACGAACAGCAGGCCGGCCGGCGCATGCTGAAGGAGGAGGTCGACGAGGAGGACATCGCCGCCGTCGTCTCCAGCTGGACCGGCATCCCGATCAGCCGTCTGCTGCAGGGCGAGGTCGAAAAGCCGCTGCAGAGGGAGGACCGCCTGCACGAGCGGGTCATCGGTCAGGACGAGGCGGTCTCGGCGGTCGCCAACGCCCTGCGTCGCGCGCGCGCCGGCCTGTCGGACCCGAATCGGCCGATCGGCTCGTTCATCTTCCTCGGCCCGACCGGGGTCGGCAAGACCGAGCTGGCGCGGGCCCTGGCCGAGTTCATGTTCGA
>DAOKZF010000226.1:0-2781 GCA_035325785.1 Miltoncostaeaceae bacterium | reverse complement strand
ATCACGGTGGATGAGCAATCGTGACCGACCCGAACGACCACTCCCCGCCCGCGCCGCCGCCCGGCACCGCCGGTGGCCCGGCGCCGGATGACGAGACGCCCGAGACACACGACGCGCCCGAGGCGCCCGAGGCACTCGAGACGCCCGACGCGCCCGAAACGTCCGACGCGCCGCCGACAGAGGACCGACCGGTGGACGTTCCCGGCGACGAGCCGACGCCCGCGGCGACCGCGCCGGAGCCGGCCGACGACCGGCCGGGGGGCATCGGCGACCTTCCCCAGACCCTGCCGGTGCTGCCGCTCAAAGAGACGGTGGTCTTCCCGGAGGCGATGGCGCCCCTGGCGATCGGTGAACCGCGTTCGATCCGGCTGATCGACGAGGTGCTCAACCGTTCCCCGCGGCTGCTGGCGCTGGTGGTGAGCCGTGACCCGCAGATGAACGAGCCGCCGCCGGACATGCTCCACCAGGTGGGCACCGCGGCCCTGGTTGAGCGGATGGTGCGCGTGCCCGACGGCACGGTGCGCATCCTGGTGCAGGGGCTTCACCGCGTTCGGGTCGGCCCGTACACCCAGACCGAGCCCTTCCTCGAGGCGACGGTACACGCCGTACCCGATGAGGGTGAGCGCACCACCGAGGTCGAGGCGCTCGCGCGCAACCTCCAGGGGATCTTCACCCGGATGATCGCCCTGATCCCCCACCTGCCGGACGAACTGCAGGTGGCGGTCGCGAACATCGAGGATCCGGCAACCCTGTCCTTCATGGTCGCCTCGTCGATGCGCCTGTCAGTGGACGAGCGCCAGGCTCTGCTGGAGGAGGCGGGCCTGGAGGCGCGTCTGCGCCGCCTCACGGTGCTGTGCACCCGTGAGCTGGAGCTGCTGGAACTGGGCGCGAAGATCCAGAGCGATGTCCAGGAGGACATGGAGAAGGGCCAGCGCGAGTTCTTCCTGCGCCAGCAGTTGAAGGCCATCCGCGAGGAGCTGGGCGAAGGCGAGGACGAAGAGGCCGAAATCGAGGAGCTGCGCGAACGGCTGGCGCAGCTCGATCCGCCCGAGGCGGTGCGCACGGCCGCCGAGCGCGAGTTGGGGCGCCTGGGCCGCATCCCGTCGGCGTCGGCGGAACACAGCGTGATCCGCACGTACCTCGATTGGATCCTCGACCTGCCGTGGAACACCCTCACCGAGGACAACCTCGACCTTGAGCGCGCTCGGCGGATCCTCGACGAGGATCACTACGACATCGCCAAGGTCAAGGACCGCATCATCGAGCAGCTGGCGGTCACCCGTCTGAAGCCCGACGCGGCCGCGCCGATCATCTGCTTCGTCGGTCCGCCGGGGGTCGGCAAGACCTCCCTCGGCCAGTCGATTGCCCGCGCCCTGGGGCGCAGGTTCGCCCGCATCTCGGTGGGCGGGGTGCGCGATGAGAGCGAAATCCGCGGCCACCGACGCACCTATGTGGGCGCGATGCCCGGCACGATCGTGCGCGCGATCCGCGACGCGGGGGCCCTGAACCCGGTGCTGATGGTCGACGAGATCGACAAGATGGGCGCCGATGTGCGCGGTGACCCGGCCTCGGCGATGCTCGAGGTGCTCGACCCGGCCCAACACAACGCGTTTCGCGATCACTACCTCGACCTGCCGTTGGACCTGTCGCGGGTGCTGTTCCTGTGCACCGCGAACGTGCTCGAGACGATCCCGGGGCCGTTGCTGGATCGGATGGAGATCATTCGGCTGGCCGGCTACACCGAGGAGGAGAAACTCCACATCGCCCGCCGGTACCTGCTGCCGCGCCAGATCGAGCAGAACGGCCTGCCCGCCGGTGTGCTCGAGGTCGACGACGACGGCCTGCGGACCGTGATCGGCGAGTACACCCGCGAGGCCGGCGTGCGTCGGCTGGAGCAGCGCCTGGGGGCGATCGCCCGTCGGGTGGCGCGCCGGGTGGCCGAGGGCGACGACACGGCCGAGGTGGTCGACGCCGAGCGGGCGCGGGAGATCCTCGGCCCGGAGCGGATCCACAGCGAGGTGAAGCGGCGCACCGCGGCCCCCGGCGTGGCGACCGGCCTGGCGGTGACCGGCGCCGGCGGCGAGATCCTGTTCGTTGAGGCGCTGGTGATGCCGGGTACCGGCAAGCTCGCGGTGACCGGGCAGCTGGGCGATGTGATGCGCGAGTCATCTCAGGCGGCGCTGTCGCTCGTGCGGGCCCGGGCGAGCGCGTTCGGCCTGGCGTTGGCGGACGATTTCTTCTCCACCCACGACATCCATCTGCACGTGCCGGCCGGCGCGGTGCCCAAGGATGGTCCGTCGGCGGGAGTGACGATGGTGACCGCCCTGGTGTCGGCCCTGTCGGGGCGCCCGGTGCGCGACGATGTGGCGATGACCGGCGAAATCACGCTCACCGGCCAGGTGCTGCCCATCGGCGGGGGGAAGGAGAAGGGGCTCGCCGCCGGGCGCGCCGGCATCACCACGGTGCTCCTGCCGGCAACCAACGAGGATCAACTGGTGGCCGACGTGACCCCCGAGCAGCGCACCGGGCTGACCGTGGTGTTCGCCGAGCGGATCGAGCAGGTGCTGGAAACGGCGTTGGAGCCCGCCAGCTGATCGGCGGGCGGCCCCGGGTCAGCGCCGGGAACGCGCGGGGCGCTCGGCCAGCAGCAGATCGCGGGCGGCGTTGAGGGCGACGGTCAGACCCTCGGCCTGGCCGCGAATGTTCGGATGCAGGCCGCCGACCCGATCGGGGTGGCAGAGCACCACCTGCTCACGCCAGGCCCGCTCGATATCGGCGGGT
>DAOKZF010000225.1:0-2781 GCA_035325785.1 Miltoncostaeaceae bacterium | reverse complement strand
ACCTGTTCATGGCGGCCGCGGCGTTCGCCCTCCTCGAACGGGCGATCATCCGCCTGGAGGGCGAAGGCTCTCGGCTTCGCGCCGCCATCACCGACGGCGCCAAGGAGCGCCTGTCGATGGTGCTGTACCTGGCGGGAATCATCGCCGTGATCGCCACCGCCGCCGCTCCCCGGGCGATCGGCGCCACGCTGGCCGTCTGCTGCTATGCCGCGGTGGCCGTCCTCTGGCTGATCCCCGACCGGCGCATCGAGCGCCGCCTGGCCGACCCGGCCCAGCGCTAGCGCGGCCCCGCCGAGCCGACCCCTCAGAACGCGGCTCAGGGCGCCGCGCGCCGCCCGATGAGACCGACGCCGACCACCACCACCCCGGCCACCAACGCCAGCAGTAACGGCATCACCCACTCGCCCGCGGACGGCAGCCCCAGGGCGGTGTTCTCGGTACCGGCCGGCCACGGCCACAACACCCGCAACGAGCCGATCATCACCCCGATCAGGGCCGCCAACACCACATCGTGAAAGCGATGCAGCATCCAGTCGAGCAGCGACGAGAACAGCGCCAGGCCGATCGCGGCCCCCAGCACGAACACGCCGGCCACCGCCAGCTCACGATCGGTCAACGCGCCCAGCATGTACTCGTACATGCCGATCATGAGCAGCACGAAGGACCCCGAGATGCCCGGCAGGATCATCGCGCAGACCGCCAGCGCGCCCGAGCCGAACACCACGGCGAGGCTCGGATCGCTGACATCACCTGAGCGAAAACCCAACAGGACGAACGTCGCGACGGCGGCCGGAACGACCACGGGTATCAACCGTGGTGTCGGGGCCCGCACGTAGCCGACCGCCACCCACGCCGACGCGGCCACCAGGCCGAAGAAGACCGCCCCCACCTCGACCGGGTGCTCCTCCAACAGCACCTCAATCGCATGCGCCAGGGTCAGGATCGCGGTGGCGATCCCGACCAGCAGCGGAACGATGAACCCCCAGCGGATTGCCCCCAAACGCCCACGGGCGGCGACGAAGTCGCCACGCAGCGCGCTCCCGGCGGCGGTCGCCGCCAGATGGATCGTTTCGACCAGCCGCTCGTAGATGCCCAGCACCAGAGCGACCGTGCCGCCGGACACGCCGGGAACGACATCGGCCGCCCCCATGCAGACACCGCGAAGTGCGTTGGGGGGCCATGCGCGCATGGGCGGGCACGATAGCCGCTCATCCGACGAACGCGAAGGGGCGGTACGGCCCGCCGCCATCGCGGGCGACGGATGGCGCGCGATCGACCCCGACTAGATCCCTCTGCCCGGGTTGAGGATGTTGTCCGGGTCGAAGGCGCGCTTGATCTCGGCGCTGATGCGCCGGGCCGTGGGGCCGACCTCCCGCTCGAGCCACGGCAGCTTCAACACCCCGACCCCGTGCTCGCCGGTGATCGTGCCGCCCAGATCCAGGGCGGCGTCGAAGATACCGCCGGCGGCCTCCTCGGCCCGGCGCACCGCCCGCGCATCGTCGCGGTCGAACAGGATCGTGGGATGCATGTTGCCGTCGCCGGCGTGGCCGAAGGTGGCGATATCCGCACCGGTCTCCTGCGCCACCCGCTGAATGCGCTCCAGCAGCTCGGGCACCCGCGCCCGCGGCACACCGACGTCCTCCAGCAGGGTCGATCCGGCATGTTCGAGGGCGGGAAAACACAGGCGACGCACCTCCATCAGCATGTCGCTCTCCACCTCGTCCTCGGCCCGAACGACCAGGCTCGCGCCCGCCCGCTCGCAGGCCCGCACGCACCGGGCCAGCTCGTCATGGCGCGCATCGCCCGGCAGGTCGGACTGGAACAGCACCAGGCCGGCGGCCGACAGATCCAGATCCATCCGCCGCCACCCCTCGACCGCCCGCAGGGTGCGGTTGTCGATCACCTCCAGCAGCGCGGGATTGGTGCGTTCCTCCCCCATCCCTACCACCGCGTCTCCGGCGGCCACCAGGGAGGGGAAGAACGCCGCCCCGGTCAACGGTCGCGCCGGCGTGGGCCGCAGGCGCAGCGTCGCCTCGCACACCACCGCCAGGGTGCCCTCCGAACCGACCAACAGCGACAGCAGATCGAGACCCGCCACCCGCTTGAGCGTGGCGCCGCCCACGGTGATGCGCTCGCCCGTCCCGGTGACCGCCGTCAGGCCGAGCACGCTCTCGCGGGTCACCCCGTACTTCACACAGCACAGGCCGCCGGCGTTGGTCGCGATGTTGCCGCCGATGGTCGAAAACGCCCGGCTGGCCGGATCGGGGGCGTACCACAGGCCCCGTTCGGCGGCGGCCGCCGCGAAGTCACCGTTCACCACCCCCGGTTGCACCCGCCCCACCATGCTCAGCGGATCGATTTCAAGAATGCCGTTCATCCGCTCGGTCGAGAGCACGATGCCGCCCTCGAGCGCGGCCGCCGCCCCGGCCAGACCGCTGCCCGCCCCGCGCGTGACCACCGGCACCCGCCGGGCACGGGCAATGCGGATCACCGCCGCGATCTGATCGGCGTCGAGCGGCCAGGGCGGCCTGATCGTCGCGATAGGCCTCGGCGACCGCCGGATCGCTCACCAGCGCCTCGGCGGGCAGCGCCGCGCCCAGGTCGGCGAGCGTCGCCTCGCCGGCCGCCGGATCGGACCGAAACCCACGTACGTCTGACCCCACCCCACCCTCCACCCGCCCACGACCGGACGAGGCAGGCTAGTCTTTTGTCAGACAATGCGTCAAGCCGCCCGCCAGAACCCCATCCTCACCCCGCCCGCCGCCCGCGACGAGCCGGTGT
>DAOKZF010000224.1:0-2782 GCA_035325785.1 Miltoncostaeaceae bacterium | reverse complement strand
GGCACCCTGGGGGGCGTCTGCCTGAACATCGGCTGCATCCCCTCGAAGCCCCTGTTGCACGCGGCGAAACTGATCACCGACGCCCAGGAGGCCACCCGCTTCGGCATCACCTTCGAGCGGCCCCGCATCGATCTGGCCGCGCTGCGCGACGCGACCGCGGAGGTGGTCGGCACCCTCACCACCGGTCTGGCCTCTCTCGCCGCATCGCGCAAGATCGAGGTCGTGCACGGCGTCGGAACCTTCACCTCCCCCACCACGCTGCGCGTCGACGCGGCGCAGGGATCACGAGAGCTCACCTTCGCCCACGCCATCATCGCCGCGGGTTCTCGCCCGGTGATGCTGCCGGGATTCCCCGACGATCCACGGGTGATGGACTCCACCGGGGCGCTGGCCCTGAGCGAGGTCCCCGAGCGGCTGCTGGTGATCGGCGGAGGAATCATCGGGCTGGAGATGGCCACCGTCTACGACGCCCTCGGCTCCAGGGTGACGGTGGTCGAGATGGCCGACCAGTTGATCCCCGGATGCGACCGCGATCTGCTCGCTCCGCTGCAACGACGGATCCGCGCCCGCTACGAGGCGATCCACCTCGGCACGCGGGTGGCGGACCTCAGCGCCCGGGACGACGGACTGCACGTGAGCTACGACGGGGCCAACGCGCCCGGGCCCGCGGTCTTCGACCGCGCGCTGGTGGCCGTCGGACGACGGGCCAACGGGGATCGGATCGGCGCCGAAGCCGCGGGGATACGGGTCGACGAGCGCGGGGTGATCGCCGTCGATGAGCGGCTGACCACCAACGTCGCCCACATCCACGCGATCGGCGACATCACCGGCAACCCGATGCTCGCCCACCGCGCCAGCCACCAGGGCGCGGTGGCCGCCGAGGCAATCGCCGGAATCGCGGGGGCGACCTTCGACGCGCGCAGCATCCCGGCGGTCGCTTACACCGACCCGGAGATCGCCTGGACCGGCCTCACCACGACCGAGGCCGCCGCGCGCGAAATCCCGATCGAGACGGCCACCATCCCCGGGGCCGCCTCCGGGCGGGCCCTGAGCATGGGACGCACCGACGGGCGCACCACCCTGATCGTGGAGCCCGAAACCCACCGTGTGCTGGGCGCGGGCATCGTGGGCACCGGGGCGGGCGAGCTGATCGGCGAGGTCGCTCACGCGATCGAGATGGGGGCCGACGCGCAGGACCTCTCCCTGAGCGTCCACCCCCATCCGACGCTCTCGGAGACCGTGATGCTCGCCGCCCAGGCGGCCGAGGGAACGGTCACCGACCTGTATCTGGGCGGCCGGCGCCGCTGACCGCGCGCCCGCGGGTGGTCACCGGTCGGCGACCACCCGCGGGCCTCTCACTCAGTCGCGGGTCGCGCCCCACGCGTCGTCGTGCACCAGCGACTTCCAGGGCTTGAAGGCCGGCTGAAGCGCCGGTGGGCGACCGGCCGGGAACTCCTCCGGATAGCCGAGCGGACTGACCACCAGCGGCTCCACCTCGTCCGGCAGGCCGAACAGTTCGCGCACCTGGGGCTCACGGTGACGCATGAACTGCGTGATCGGCACCGTGCCCAGCCCCTCGGCCCGAGCGGCCACCATCAGGTTCTCCATCGCGAAACCCACCGACAGGAGGTCGTCGATCCGTCCCAGGGCGGCCGCGTCGGACGGGTAGCCACGGTTGGGCACGAAGATCCCCATCACCCACACCGGAACATTCGTGTAGGTCCCCATCACCTGCCGGGCGTAGCCCTGCGCCCATTCCTCGTGCTCGGCGGCGCTCACGCCCTCCTTGGGCCGGCGCATCAGCTGGAAATACTGGGCGCCGCCCGCGATCACATGTTCCGCCAGCTGGCGGCGCTTGTCGGCATCGCGCACCACCAGCAGACTCCAGTTCTGTGCCCCGCCGCCGGTCGGCGCCGACAGGGCCATCCGCAGCAGCCGATCGACGAGCTCGTCCGCCACCGGACGGTCGGTGTACCTGCGCACGGCACGGCGCTTGCGGATCGCATCAAAAGCATCCATCAGGAGCGTCCCCTAAGAAGGTGAACCGTTTCGGAGGACAGCCTATGGATTGCCGACACGGAGCGTCACGGAGCGGGCGCCGACCTCCGGCCGAAGGGCGCCGGCAACCGGCGTTGTGGACCAACGGCCGATCGCCGCTGTAACCTGCCGCACGTGTTCGCTGTACCCCAGAAGCTCCGCCGTGCCCCGGCGGCGCCCGCACTGGTGGCGATCGGAGCATCGGCCACCGTGCTCTTGGCGCTCCCGGCACCCGCACGGTCGCTCAACGCCGCCGACATCCTGAGGGTGGCCCAAAGCGCCTCCAACGGCGAGACCGCCGGCCAATGCAAGGTGTTCGCCAACACCGTGGTCGCGACCGCCTCGCGCGGGCGGATCGCGTTGAGCAAGTACCACGATGGCTATGCCGACGCGGGCGCCCAAGAGGTGCCGCTGGAGTCGGCCGGACCGGGCGACATCATCCAGGTGACCCCCGCCGGCAGCACCGACGCCACCGCGGAGAGCTTCTGGCGCAGCGGCGGACCGCTGCACACGGCGATCGTCGAGCGGAACCTCGGCGGCGGGCGCTTCCAGGTGATCGACTCGAACTGGGGCGGCGACGAACGCGTCTCGCGGCACATCTTCACCCCGCGCGAATGGGCCGACTCCAAGGGCGGCGGCATCATCAAGGCATGGCGGTTTGGCCCCGGGGCGCCCGGGGCCCCCGCCCTGGGCGGCGGCGCGTTCCTGCGGGGCGCCGGCCCGCGCGGGGTCTACCCCCCCCCCC
>DAOKZF010000223.1:0-2785 GCA_035325785.1 Miltoncostaeaceae bacterium | reverse complement strand
ACCGCGTCGCGCCGCGATTCGCCGCGCGCAGACGTCCGCGGGGGCGTCGCAGCGCAACTCCACCACATCGGCGGCCACCGCGCGCCCCACCTCCAGGGCGAGTGCGCGCTGGCTGGCGGAGCTCCAGGACGCGTCCAGAATCACCGAATGGCCGCCGGCCAGTCGCTCGCCGGCCAACTCGCGCAGGTGGGCGTAGACCCGGTCGCGCGCATCGGCCGCATAACGTCCCTGGCCGTAGGCGTCACCGAAGGGGCCGGGCGGACCCACGATCGTGCCGCGCACCGCGTCGGTGGCGATCAGCGACCAGCCGGTGCGCTCGGCCAGCGCTCGCGCGATCGTCGACTTGCCGGTGCCGGGCGTACCGCCCACCAGCACCAGCCGCACCCGTCCGGCCTCCAGATGCTCCAGGCACAGACGGTGCAGCGCCCGCGCCTGCTCGCCGGCCTGCGCGTCGCCCTGCACATGGCGGATCGCGCTCACCTTTGCGCGCACGTGAGCGCGGTAGGCGATGTGATGGTGCGCCAGCGCGGGCGGATGGTGCTCGTCGAGGCTCGCGCTCCATTCGCTCAGCAGCAGCGCCGAGAGGTCCGGGCGGCCCAGACGCTCCAAATCCATGGCCAGGAAGGCGATGTCGCCCAACACATCGCCCACGCGCAGATCGTCGTCGAAGGCCAGGCAGTCGAGGATCTGCGGCCCCTCGTCCAGCACGTAGATGTCGTCGGCCAGCAGATCCCCGTGACCGTCGCGAATCCAACCGGCATCGGTGCGACGGGCAAACAGGGGGCCGCGCCCCTCCAGGAAGCGGCGCGCCAACTGGGCGGCGCGCGCCAGAGGCGCCTCCTCGATCACGCCGGGGGCGGCCTCGGCCAGCTGACGCCAGCCCTCCTCCCACAGATTGCGCAACCAGGCCGCATCGCCGCCCCGGTCCGCCGGCGGAGATGCGGCGTGCAGGGCTCCGATCGCCAGGGCGACCCGGGTGATCAGGTCCGGGGCGTCGGTCGCGTCGATCAACGCCGACAGGCGTCGTTCGGCGGGCATGCGCCGCATCTCGATCAGGTGGTCGCGCACCTGTCCGTCCGCGGCCGCGACCGTCAGGACTCCCAGGTACACCTCGGGCGCGAAGCGCCGGTTCAGCTCGACCTCGCGCAGACAGGCCAACCGGCGCCCCTCGCGTTCGCGGTGGTCGAGAAACCCGGTCCGGATCGGTTTCAGCAGCTTGTAGGCGCGGTCGCCGATCAGGGTGATCCACGAGATGTGGGTTTCGTGAATGCGTGCCGGTTCGTCCACCGTGTCCTCCCGTCGCGCCGCCCTAGCGCAGCGCCCGCAACGCGTTCAGTATGACCGCCACGTCAATCACCTCCTGAAACAGCGCTCCGCCGAGCGGCGGCAGATAGCCGAAGGCCGCCACGATCATCGCGCCGACGCTCAGGCCGATGCCGACCAGCACGCTCTGGCGGGCGATGTGCAGCGAGCGGCGGCCAATCTCGACGGCCTCCGCCACTCGGTCGATGCGGTCGATCGCAACCACCGCGTCGGCGGCCTCGGCGGAGGCGCCCACCGTGGCGGAGCCGATCGCGATCCCCACCGAGGCCGCGGCCAGGGCCGGTGCGTCGTTGATGCCGTCGCCGACCATGATCACCCCGCCCGGATCCTCGCGGGTCGCCGCGTGCACCAGCGCGAGCTTGTCGGCCGGGCTCTGGTGGGCGTGGACCTCCTCGATACCCACTCGGGCGGCGACCGCAGCAGCGACCGGCGGGGCGTCGCCGGTGACTATCGCGATGCGGCTGATGCCCGCCGCGTGCAGTCGCGCACTCAGGCCGTCCGCGTCGGCGCGCACATGATCCGCCAGCGCGATCGTGCCCACCAGGCGTCCGTCGACGGCCACCCGGATGCTGGAACGCCCGTCCGTCGGGGCATGCGCGCCCTGTCCGTCCAGGCCGCCGACGCCGCGCTCGGCGAGCCACCCGTTTTCGCCCACCAGCACCTGCGCGCCCTCGATTCGGCCTTCGACGCCGCGTCCGGGAACCTCGCGCACCGCCTCCGCGCGCGGGGGGGTGAGGCCCCACCGGAGCGCCTCGGCGCTCACGGCATCGGCCAGGACGTGGGCCGAGAGGCGTTCGAGGGCGAAGGCGGTGGCCAGCACCCTGTCGGCCTCCCAGCCGGGCGTGCCGGTGACCGCGGCAACCTGCGGGGCGCCGATGGTGAGGGTGCCGGTCTTGTCGAACAGCACCGTGCCCGCCCGCCCGAGCGCCTCGATCACCGCGGCTCCCTTCACGATGATCCCGCGCCGGGCGGCCCGCGACACGCCGGCCACAAAGGCGATCGGCGCCGCCAAGATCAGGGGGCAGGGGGTGGCGACCACCAACACGGCGAGCGCCCGCACCGGGTCGCCGCTCGCCAGCCAGGCGCCGCCCGACAGCAGCAGGGTGACGATCAGGAACCCCACCGCGTAACGGTCGGCCATGCGCGCGAAGGGCGCCCGTTGGCGCTCGGCCTGGCGCACCAAACGCACGATCGCGGCGTAGGCGCTCTCAGCCGCCGGGCGGGTCGCGCGCACCGCGAACGGGCCGCCGGCGTTGACGCTGCCGCTGTTGACCGGCGCGCCGATCTCGAGCGGCACCGGAAGAGGCTCGCCGGTGAGGGCCGACTGGTCGACCAGCGCGGGCTGCTCGATGATCAGGCCGTCCACCGGCACGACGTCGCCGGGGCGCACCACCACGATGTCACCCGGTACGACACCGGCCACCGCCACGTCAACCAGGTGCCCCGCCCGGCGCACCCGGGC
>DAOKZF010000222.1:1178-2791 GCA_035325785.1 Miltoncostaeaceae bacterium | reverse complement strand
CGGTGGTGATGTGGGCGGGCCGGAGGGCCGTCCAAGGGGTGGGGGTGGGCCGCAGGGCCATCCCCGGCCCGGCATCTCCACCGGCCACGTGCCCGGTGCGGGTGGGCGTGATCCGCGTGGCGTGTCGCGCTCCGGTGCTTCGGCGGCCTTTCGTGTGGGGCACGGCGGGCACGTTGGGTCCGCTCGCGCACTTCGTGCGCCGTCGCTTTCGTGGGTGGCGGCTTCTGCCGGCGTGGTTGGTCCGCTCGCGCACTTTGTGCGCCGTCGCTTTCGTGGGTCGGATGCGGTGGGGCGCTCGGGCGCTTGGCGCCCCGTCGCTCTCGCGATGCTGGGGCGCGGCGGGCACGGTTGCGCGTGGGGGTGCGTCGCGTGCCGCCGGCCTCTCACAATGGGGTGGGATTGCCCGATGTCCGTGGAATGCGCATTCGCCGGTGACGTCGGGTCGCGACGAGGGGCCGTCGGGGCGACGTACGGTCTAAGGTTGTGCCGTGAGTGACCAGGACGGCGAAGGTGCGGCGGAGTCGGGTGCCGGGGGCCTCGAACGGAGCGCCGTGATCGCCGCGAGTGTGCTGGTGATCGTCGGGCTGGTCGCGATGGCCGTCTTCGAGCACCGCGCCACGGTGATTCTCTCGATCGGCTTCTGGTTCAGTCTCGCCTTCGCAACCGGCGTGATCCTGCGCGCGATGTGCTCCGCCCGCGGTCGGCTGGCGCTCGCGCTCGCCGTCGCCGCGATCGCCTTCATCCTCACTCCGTTGCACGGTCCCTTCATGCTCCCGGCCGCGCTGGTTCTCGTCGTGGGACTCGCCGATGCCCTGTGGCGGACCGGACCGCCGTCCCCGACGGCCTGACCACCCGCGCGGCCCGCGGTCAGCGCAATAGGGTGATGCCCATGTTCCGCCCGCGCATCCGGCGCATTCGCAGCCACGGACGTCCGGCGATGGGCACGGTGCGGGCCGTTCAACGCGTCGGCCGTCGTTGGCTGATCGACCTGGCGGTCGTGCCCGAAATCGATGCGCCGTTCGAGGCGCCGCTGCGCGTGTCGGCCGAGGGGGAGGAACCCCGGGTGGGAGATCGCATCGCGCTGGTGCACCTCGATCGACGGGTGATGGCGTTGGAGCACCCCCTGGTGTTCCGCCGCCCGGCGGCGGACGAGTCGGCCGGTGTCGCATCCACGCCGCCGACCGGCGGGGATGTCGCCGGCGATCCTCTGGCGACGCTGCGCCTCGTATTCGACGCCCTGCGCGCGCCCGATGCTCACCTGCCGCGCATCGTCGTCGACCAACCCGCCGCCGTCACGGATCCGCCGCCGGAGGCCCCTGAGATGCCACCGGCCTCGGGAGGCAGAGCGCTCGCGGAGCGCTCGCCGAACGAGTTACTCGCGCTCGGCCGAGACGAGCCCGCGGCCGTCGCGGGCGAAATTCGTCGCCGGCTTGACGCGGGAGAGGTCGACCGCCTCGCCCTCATGGCGCTGGCGGCCGCCGCCGGGCCGACCGACCGCGAGACGATCCGGGCGATCGTGGCCGCCCTCAACCGCACCGACGGCGCCCCCGACACCTGAGGCGGGAGCCCGCCACGCGGATGGTGCCCCGCCCGGGTCACGGTGATAGGTCCCC
>DAOKZF010000222.1:0-1168 GCA_035325785.1 Miltoncostaeaceae bacterium | reverse complement strand
CCCAGGGGGCGGTCGCGGGCGGGGGGGGGGACCCCGCCCCGGGGATTTCCCCCCGCCGGTGTCACGGTGATAGGTCCCCCACATCACGAGGCGTCCGCCTCATGTGACGGCGGCCGCCACGCCACCGGACGAGGGGGACGGACCATGCCCAGGCGATCGCGCACCCGGATCGGGGGTGTGTTCATCGTGCTCTTGGTGGTCGGCTGCCTGTTCGGTGCCCAGCAGGCGCTCGGCACCCACCTCGAGGCCACCTGGACCCGGGTGTCGCCCGCGACGGTGCTCCCCGGCTCGACCGTCGAGTGGAACGTGAACATCGCGGCCAACCGGGTGGTTGACGATGGGCCGGTCGTCGACACCACGATCAACTTCCATGGCCTCACGATCTTCCCGAACATCCCGACGATGGGCTTCACCACCGAGAGCATCACCCCCGGTGCCGGGGCCACCTGCCAGCCCAACGATCCGCCGATCCACCCCAACCCGGCGAAGACCGTTTACGGCACATGCACCCTGCCGGCAGGTCTGGACCACATGTCCATCAACGTGAAATTGCGCGCCCCGCAGACGTACGTGTACTCCAATTCCAACGTCTTCGGCGAGGGGTTCGTCCTCTTGGCGGAGAGAGAAGTCGGTACGTCTCTTTCCGGCAACTGGTCGCCTCCGGTGGTCGTCCGCAGCGCGGGCGGACCGAGCGTGATCGACACGATCACCACCGACGCCCAGGCTCCCACCAACAACCGGGTGACCAAGGGCCAGAGCATGACGGTGCCGTTCCGGGTGAAAAACAGCGGATCCGGCGTCGCCACCGACGTCATCCTGCGCCTCGACACCCAGGGCGACAGCACCATCACATCCGTCTCGCCCGGAACCCTGCTCGTCGGCGCCGACACCGACACGGCCTACGCGGCCCCGGTGCCACCAAGACCGTGCAGGTGACGGTGCGCGGGGTATGACTACGGGACCGATGGGTTGTTCGCCCAACGGCGGGCCAAGAGCGACGGCTCGATTTCCGCCGATCCCGGCCGGACCGTGGGAAACATGGATCTGTTGGACGAGGACGAGATGGCCAACTACAGCTACGTGGTGAGCGACGGCACCGAGGGCAACCTCGAGTTCTCGTCCGCCGGCTCAACCGCGTGGCGGGCGGACGCCGGGCCGCTCACCCACG
>DAOKZF010000221.1:0-2817 GCA_035325785.1 Miltoncostaeaceae bacterium | reverse complement strand
CCGAAGCTCACCGACCCGCCGGCCAGATCGCCGGCCACCGCGGTGTTTGGCCCGTTGCCGCTGGCCACCATCGCACCGGTGGTGAAGGTCTGTCCGCCGTCGTCGGAGGTCCACATGTAGACGACCCCGGAGCCGGTGCTGCCGTCGGGGCGTTTCACGGTCTGGGGGTAGCGGTGCGACAGCACCACCACCTGGTCGTTGACGGCGGTCACGGTCGGACCGGAGACGTCGCCGGAATACTGGTCGGCCCCCGGCGGCACCAGTTCGCGCACGACGTCGCACGAACGTGCCCCGCGCGGCACCCGACAGTAGACGGTCGTCGCCGCCGAGCCAATCGGGCTCACCGTCCACACGATGTGGGCGGTACCGGCCGCATCCACGGTCAGGTCGGGGCGCGTGCCCTGCCCGAGGGTCGCACCGGAGGGTGTCACGGGCGAGGTGACCGGCACCGGCCGGGTGATGCCCCGATACCCGGGGGTGCGCACCAGGGGCGCGGCCGCGGCCGCCGCGGCGCAGATGACGCTCGTAACGATCAGCGCGGCCAGTGACACGACGGTCGCATACGTGGTGTGGGAGCGACGAGGGCGGTGCGCCTTCATGGGAGATCTCCCCGTGAGGTGTGGGATTGCGGATGCCGCCAAAGGCGACCCTATTGCGGACGTGTCGAGCGGTAAATGGGCCGTGCGCGATCCGACGCGCCCCGGCGAAAAGAGGCCGCTCAGGCCAGCAGCACGACCCGTGCCGGTCCGGGCTCATCCGGATCGAGAGGGGCGCTGATGCCGATGATCGCCGGCAGGTCGTGGCGGATCTGCATCACATCGCCGTCCTCGACCTTCCCCCCCGCCAGCACGTACGTACCCAGTTCCTTCAACAGGCGCACGCCGGACTCGATGAAGGTGGTGGGCACGTTCACCAGCGACAGTTCGCGGTGGCCGGCGTAGATCGTGAGTCCGAGCGTCTCCAGTTCGGCCCCCCGCAGCGGGCCGTCGGCCTGCGTGAGCCACGGGCGGGCGGCGAGCTCCTCCATCGGGCTCTCATCCTCACCGCCGCCGAGCGCCTGAAGTTCCTGATGTCCGGCGGCCGACGGCTCGTTCGGGGTCAGCACGGCCACCTGGACGCGCGGATCGACCAGTTCTTCCGGAGCGGCCATCACTGCACCTCATCGTCGCGGGATTCGCTCATCGTGGATTGATCATCGGCGCCGGGACGCTGCGGGGAGTCCGGCCCGTCGGCGAGGGCGCGCGGCAGCAGCGCCGTGATGCGCTCGCTCACCGCGAGCAGATCGGCCGTCAGGCGATCGACGCGGTCCCCGTCGTCGCCGGCCGCGACGAGGGCGTCGGCCAGGCCATCCAGACGCCCCGCGGCGTCCTGCAATTCCCCGACGGCGCGGCTCACGCCTCGGGCACTCGCTCGGCGAGCACGCGCCCCAGGATGCCGTTCACCAGGGCCGGCGCCTGCGCCTGGCAGTAGCGCTTGGCCAGCTCAACCGCCTCGTTGATCGACACCGCATCGGGGATGTCCGGCCAGTCGAGCAGCTCGTGCACGGCGATGCGCAGGATGCTGCGCTCCAACGGGGCGATCCGATCGACCGCCCATCCCTCCGACGCCGCACCGATCAGGGCGTCGAGGCTGGCGCTGTCGACGCTAACACCCTCCACCAACGCGCGCGCAAACGGATCCAGGTTCACGCCCGCCCGTTGAGCGTTGCGCTCCAACTGTTCGATCGACAGTCCGGTGACCTCATGCTGGTACAGCAGAATCACCGCCTGACGGCGGGCAGCGCGCCGCCCGCCCTCGCCGCCCGCCACAAGGGACGCCCGATCGCTCATCGGCGACCCGGGCGCAGCGGTCCGGCGGTCAATGCGGCACCGTGCCGGCCAGCGACGGCAGCCGGTCGGCGCGTTCCACCATGTATGCGGTGCTGTAGCGCCCCTCCATGAAGGGCGCATCGTGGGCGATGTCGCGCAGCACGGGGAGGGTCGTGGGGATGCCGCTCACCAGGGCCTCGTCGAGGGCCCGGTGCAGGCGGCGGATCGCGCTCGGGCGGTCGGGGCCCCACACGCAGAGTTTGCCCAGCAGCGAATCGTAGTAGGGCGGGATGGTCTCACCGGGTCCGCAGTGGGTGTCGACCCGGATACCGGGTCCGCCTGGCATCCGGAACTCGCGCAGGCGTCCCGCGCCCGGACGGAAGTCATGGGCGGGGTCCTCGGCGTTGATCCGGCATTCGATGCTCGCCCCGTTCGCCTCCAACCGCCCGGTGCGGCTCAGGAGGCCGCCCTGGGCAACGCGCAGCTGCTCCGCGACCAGGTCGAGGCCGGTCACCAGCTCCGTCACCGGGTGCTCCACCTGCAGGCGGGCGTTCAGTTCGAGGAAGAAGAAGTTCCCCTCGGCGTCGACCAGGAACTCCAGGGTGCCGGCGCTCTTGTAGCCCCAGGCGCGAATCGCGCGCAGAGCGGCCTCGTGCATCGCATCGCGGGTCGCCGCCGGCAGATGAGGCGCGGGGGCCTCCTCCACCAGCTTCTGGTGGCGGCGCTGGATCGAGCAGTCGCGGTCGCCGCACACCAGACCACCGCCCTGCCCGTCGGCCATCACCTGGATCTCGACGTGGCGGGCCCCCTCCAAGAGCCGTTCCACGTACAGGCCACCGTCGTTGAAGGCGGCCTCGGCCTCCCGTTGGGCCACCTCGAAGGCGCCCGGCAATTCCTCGGGCCGCTCGACGCGGCGCATGCCCTTGCCGCCGCCGCCCGCGGCGGCCTTGAGCAGAATCGGAAAACCGGCCCGGGCGGCGGCCTCCTGCGCGGCCGCGACGTCGACCAC
>DAOKZF010000220.1:0-2828 GCA_035325785.1 Miltoncostaeaceae bacterium | reverse complement strand
CCATCACCAGCAGACCGGGAGCCGCCTGCGCGCCGGCCGCGCGCGCGAGGTCCTCGCGGGCCAGAGCCGCCTCGGTGCCCGGATCCTCCAACCCTCCGGGGTGAAGCGCCCCGGTGAGCGAGCCCGACACGCCGAGGGCCATCAGGAAGACCACCACCGTCGCCGCGATCACCCACCGGGGGCGTCTGGTCGCAAGCCCCGCCAGCCATACCATCATGCCTCCACCTCCCGGCCCGTTCGCTCCCTGGACGCCCGCCTGCGTACAGTGTACGCACCGATGGGGCTCGGCGCAGCGCGCCAACTCCCCCGCGCGACCATGCGACGAGGATTGTGCTCGGCTGCGCACGCTGCCATGCTGGCCGCGTGCATACCGGAACCCGCCCGTGACGGCCCCCTCAGCCCCTGCCCGTCGGGCGCTGGTCGGCCCCCTGCGCAGGGTGGGCGCACCGATATTGGTGGTGCTCGCGGCGCTGTGCGCGCTGCTCTCGGTCTTCGCCATCTGGGCGAACCGCCAGGCGGTCGAGGATGCCGGCTGGCGGGCGACCTCGGAACAGATCACCTCCGACCCCGACGTGCAGCAGGCCCTCGCGCGCTACCTGGTGGATGAGCTGTACGCGAACGTCGACCTGGCCGCCCTGGTCGAAAAGACACTGCCGAAAAGCCTCGACGCCCTGGCGATCCCCGCCACCGGCGCGCTGCGCGGCCTGATCGAACGCGGCGCCGGCGACGCGCTGCGCCACCCACGCGTGCAGGGCCTTCTGGAACAGGCGTTGGTCGACGCGCACGCCACCGCGGTGCGCATCCTGCGCGAGCAGGGGGCAACCATCGAAACCGGCGACGGTACCGTCATCCTCAACCTGCAACAGGTGCTCATCGGGGTCGCCGAACAGGTGGGCATCGACGGGAAGCTGCTCACGTCGCTGCCGGCGGACACCGGACGAATCGAGCTGCTGCGCTCCGACCAACTGCGCTCCGCCCAGACCGGTCTGCGCCTGCTCGAGCGGCTGGCGGTCGTGATGCCGCTGCTCACGGTCGCGTTGCTCGCGGCCGCCCTGTGGGTCGCCGACCGACGCCGCCGCGAAACGCTGCGCCTGGCCGGGCTCGCCTTCCTGGTGGCCGCCCTGGCGGTCCCGGTGCTGCGCACGTGGACGGGGAACCTGGTGATCGACGCGATCGATCCCTCCCCCACCTACCTCACCGCGGCGCGTGACGCGTGGGACATCTCAACCGCGATGCTGGTCGAGGCCGGGCAGGCCCTGGGCCTTTACGCGATCCTGATCCTGGTGGGCACCACCCTGCTGGGACCGACCCGTCTCGCCCACGCCACCCGCGCGAAGTTGCGGCGAATCTGCGCGCCCCAGATCGCCTACCCGTTGGCGGCGCTGATCGTGGTGGGCCTGGTCTGGTGGTCGCCGACCGCCGGCCTGCGCCGCCCGGCGATCGCCGTGACCCTGATCGCCCTCCTGCTGATCGGCCTGGAGGTGTCCCGTCGCCAGATCATCCGGGAGGCCCTCGCCGCCGGCGCCTGGCCGCCCCGCGGCGGCGAGCTGAGCGTCGCGGATGTCGGCGAGGCCGTCACCGCCCGTTTGAAGACCCTCACCCACCGCCAGCCCGACCGACTCGCCGAACTGGAACGTGCCCATCGCCTGCACGACGACGGCGTGCTCAGCGACGAGGAGTTCGCCGCCGAGAAGCGGCGCATCCTGGGCGGAGACTGACGCTCCCTCAGGGGGCGGCGGCCGAACGCAGCCGCACCCCAAGATGCTCCCGCAGCAGCAATCCGATCAGCCGTTCCACCCCGGGCGCCGTATCCGGGGGCAGCACATCGGCGGCGCGCGCCAGCGGATGGGCCGCCAGGGCCGCGAAGCCGGCCAGCTCCGAACCGTCGACCGGCTCGCCGCCGGGCGCCCAGGCCGCACACAGCGCCCCGCCGGCGGCCGCCGAGAAGGCCGGCAGCGGCGGCGGCGCGCCACAGCGCACACAGGTCCCGAGCACCGGCAACAGGCCGGCGATCACCAGCAGCTTCACCTCGGCGCTCAACACCAGCGGATGCAGTCGCGCCGGCGCCCCGACCGCGGGCGCGGTCGTCGACGCGGCGAGGGCATCCAGCGCCCGCCCCAGCAGATGCCAGGTGGCCTCATCGGCCTCCCCCTCCGGGCTGACGCGCATGACCGCCTCCAACAGACAGCTGGCGGCCTGCAACCGCCAGCCATCCACCCACAGGCCGGCGCGCGCATCGAGCACGGCCGCACCGCGCACCGTGTACATGTCGCCCCGCCCGCGATGCAGGTTCACCCGCACACCCATGGCCGGCTGCAGACGGCCGCCCAGACGCGAGCGCGGGCGGCGCGCACCCTTGGCCAGGGCCGACACGCGCCCCGCCCCGCGGGTGTACAGACTCAGCACCGCATCGGCCTCGCCGTAGCGGATGGCGCGCAGCACCAGCGCATCGCTCTCAAGGGTCGCCACCGACGCAGTGTCGCAGCCCGCCGTCGGGCCCGCCGCGGCGGGGATACCTAAAATCGATCGGGTGAGCGTCGATGCGACGCCGTCCCGCCAGGAGGTTCCGTGAGCACCCCCCAGATCACCATGTACACCAGCGACCGCTGCCCCAACTTTACGCGCGCGAAGCCCCTGCTGAACGCCAAGGGGGTGCAGTACGAGGAGATCCACATGGGTCTGGGCGACTTCGACGCCCGCCAGCGGATGTCACAGGTGACCGGGCGGATGACCGTGCCGCAGATCCTGATCGACGATCGGCCGCTGGGAGGCTACGACGACATCAAGGCCCTCGATGATCGGGGCGAGTTGGACGCGCTGCTCGGGAT
>DAOKZF010000219.1:2620-2832 GCA_035325785.1 Miltoncostaeaceae bacterium | reverse complement strand
GCCCCGCCGCAACGGCCTGGACGCGCTGCGCATTCTGATGAAGGAATGCCCGACCCCGGTCGTGATGGTGTCGTCCCTCACCGGCGAGGGCACCGTGGCCACGGTGGACGCGCTGGCCAGCGGTGCGGTGGAGGCCATCTGCAAGCCGGCGATCGGGATCTCGAAGGACGGCTGGGCGGACACCTGCGCCGAGTTGTTGCGCGCCGTGCAGG
>DAOKZF010000219.1:0-2584 GCA_035325785.1 Miltoncostaeaceae bacterium | reverse complement strand
TCGCCGGCCGGTCCGGGTGCGAAGGCGCCCGCGCCGGCGCGCCCGGGGGCGGCCTTGGCCGGGCGGGCCGGCGGGGCGGGCGGCCCTCTGGTGGTGATCGCCTGTTCCACCGGCGGTCCGCGGGCGCTGCAGTCGCTGATGGCCAACCTGCCCGCCCGGTTGGGTGCCGGTGTGTTGATCGTCCAGCACATGCCGGTCGGTTTCACCGCGTCGTTGGCGAAGCGGTTGGATGAGGTCAGCCCGTTGGAGGTCCGCGAGGCCGCCGAGGATGATGCGATTCGCCCCGATCGAGCGCTGCTGGCACGGGCGGGGACCCATCTGGAGTTGAAGGGGCGCGATCGTGTGCGTCTGTCGCACGCGCCCGCCATCGGCGCGCTGCGCCCGCGGGCCGACATCACCTTTCAGAGCGCCGTGGAGCACCACGGGGCCAACATCGTCGCGGTGGTGCTCACCGGCATGGGCGATGACGGGCTGATCGGCTGCGCCGCGGTGCGCGCGGCGGGCGGGCGGGTGCTGGTGGAGGACGAATCCACCGCGGTCGTGTGGGGCATGCCCGGTTCGGTGGCCAAGGCCGGTCACGCGGACGTCGTTCTGCCGTTGGGCGCCCTGTCGCTGGCGATCACCGAGGCCGTGGCCGTCGCCTCCCGCAGGGGGGCGTCGGGGCGGTGAGATGTCCCGGGCCCCGCCCGTCCGGCGCGCGCGGCCCGAATGCCGGAGCGCCGGGCGACCCGTGTTAGGCTCGGCGGTCGGCGCGTCCCCCAGCCATTACGGAGACCGAATGACCACGTCCGCACCGCTCGCCGCGACCGATTTTCGGGTCGCCGACCTCTCGTTGGCCGAGTTCGGCCGCAAGGAGATCACGCTCGCCGAACACGAGATGCCCGGCCTGATGGCCGTGCGCGCCGAGTACGCGCAGGCCCAACCACTGAAGGGCGCGCGGATCACCGGCTCTCTGCACATGACGATCCAGACCGCCGTGCTGATCGAGACGCTGGTCGCCCTGGGCGCCGAGGTGCGCTGGGCCTCGTGCAACATCTTCTCCACCCAGGATCACGCCGCCGCCGCGATCGCGGTCGGGCCCGACGGCACACCGGATGAGCCGCGCGGCGTCCCGGTATATGCCTGGAAGGGCGAGACGCTGGAGGAGTACTGGTGGTGCACCGAGCAGGCACTCACCTGGCCGGGCGAGGATGGGCCGAATATGATTCTCGACGACGGCGGCGACGCCACCATGCTGGTGATCAAGGGACGCCAGTTCGAGCAGGCCGGCGCGGTACCCGACGATGCGACCGCCGAATCGGAGGAGGAGAAGGTCTTCCTGGCGCTCGTGCGCCAGTCGCTGCGCACCGACCCGCAGCGGTGGACGAAGGCCGCCGCCGGCATCAGGGGGGTCACCGAGGAGACCACCACCGGCGTGCACCGTCTGTACCAGCTGGCCGAGAGCGGCGATCTGATCTTCCCGGCGATCAACGTGAACGACTCGGTCACCAAGAGCAAGTTCGACAACCTCTACGGCTGCCGCCACTCGCTGATCGACGGTATCAACCGGGCCACCGATGTGATGATCGGCGGCAAGACCGCCGTCGTCTGTGGCTTCGGCGATGTCGGCAAGGGCTGCGCCGAATCGCTGCGCGCCCAGGGCGCCCGCGTGATCGTGACCGAGGTCGACCCGATCTGCGCGTTGCAGGCGGCGATGCAGGGCTACCAGGTGGCGACCCTCGACGACGTGGTCGAGACCGCCGACATCTTCATCACCGCCACCGGCAACTACCGCATCATCACCGCCGCGGACATGGCGCGCATGAAGCACCAGGCGATCGTCGGCAACATCGGCCACTTCGACAACGAGATCGACATGGCCGGTTTGGCCGCGTTGCCGGGTGCGAAGCGGGTGAACATCAAGCCGCAGGTCGACGAGTGGGTGTTCGCCGACGGGCACGCGATCATCGTGCTGTCGGAGGGGCGTCTGCTGAACCTGGGCAACGCCACGGGCCACCCGTCGTTTGTGATGTCGAACTCGTTCACGAACCAGACGATCGCCCAGATCGAGCTGTTCACCAAGAACGACGAGTACGAGAACCGCGTCTACGTGCTGCCCAAGCACCTGGACGAGAAGGTCGCCCGTCTGCACTTGGACGCGTTGGGTGTGCGTCTGACCGAGCTGAGCGAGGAGCAGGCGGCCTACATCGGCGTCCCGGTGGGCGGCCCCTACCAGCCGGCCCACTACCGCTACTGAGAGGGACTGGCCGGGCGCGCCCAATCGCGGACGCGCCCGGCCGGATTGAGGTCCGACTCCGAGGTGATGTCGGGTCGTTGAGGGGCGCCCCGGGCGCCCCTTTTTCGTGCGCCCGCCGCGGCGGCGACGTGTCGCGCCCACCACTGCTGGGGGACGGCGGACGCGGGAATACGTAAACACGTATGTACGGGGATACGGAACCACGGGGAGATGGCGAGGGACGTGCGGTCGTCGCCGGCCGTCCGGGTCCGGTCCGCCACCGGACGCGGTATGCACCGACGCACCGCGCGCCGGACGGCTGTCGTTCCACCGGTGGGCGCGCTCGTCGGTAAGGACGTCCAGGTCGAC
>DAOKZF010000218.1:0-2883 GCA_035325785.1 Miltoncostaeaceae bacterium | reverse complement strand
GGTGGGCGGCGCGATCGACTACGGGCAGCGCAACGACGAACCCGGCTGGGTGTGGTTGGAACGCGTCGCGGCGCGCTTTCCCGCCCACGCCTGGCTCAACCCCGTACCGGCCGCCGACTGGCCCTACGTGCATGGCGCGCGCACCCTCAACGCCATCCGCTCGCTGTACGCGATGTTCGAACTGTCGCTCGACGGGCTGGCCGAGGCGGTCGACCACCTGATGACCCACCCCTGACCGGGGCAGGATCATGCCCGCCGGCGCGGTAGTCTTGCCCGGTTCACCGTTCCCGAGGAAGGCCCTCCACCAGATGTCGCACGTCAACTACAGCCTGACGATCCGCGCGGCGATCCGCGCCGAGATCGGGATGCTCGGCCGAGTGCTCGCCGCGATCGGCGACCAGGACGGGCTGGTGGGCGGCGTCGACATCGTGCACTCGTCCCCCTCGGCGGTCACCCGCGACATCACCGTGCTGGCGCGCGACCAGGAACACGGCGAGGCGATCCGCGACGCGGTCGCCGCAATCGACGGCGTCACCATCGAACACGCCACCGACCGCGTGGTGCTCGCCCACACCGGCGGCTCCATCGGTATGCGCAACCGCGTGCCGCTGGTGAACCGCGACGACCTGTCGATGGCCTACACCCCCGGGGTCGCCCGGGTCTGCATGGCGATCCACGACGACGTCACCAAGGCCTGGGACTACACGATCAAGGGCTCCAGCGTGATGGTCACCAGCGACGGCTCATCGGTCGTCGGCCAGGGCGACCTGGGCGCGCTGGCCGCCCTGCCGGTGCTCGAGGCCAAGTGCGCCATGCTGAACAAGGTGGCGCGCATCGACGCGTTCCCGCTGCCGGTGACCGTGCGCGAGCCGCAGCAGATCGCCGACGTGATCGCCCGCTGCTCATCGGTGTACGCGGGCATCCAACTGAGCGACATCAGCGCCCCGCGCTGCTTCGAGGTGCAGCGTCTGCTCGACGAGCGCCTGGACATCCCCGTCTTCCACGACGACGCCCAGGGCACCGCGGCGGTGATCCTGGCCGGCCTGACCAACGCCCTGTCGATCACCGGCGTGGCCCTCAAGGACGCTACCGTCGTGCTCGCGGGGCTCGGCCCCGCCGGCCTGGCGACCGCCCGCCTGCTGAGCGCCGCCGGCGTCGGCAACCTGATCGCCGCCGACAGCCACGGCGCGATTCACCCCGGGCGCGACGACCTGACCGACGACGAGCGCTGGATCGCCGCCCACACCAACCCCGCCGGACGCACCGGCGATGTGCGGACGCTGATCGAGGGAGCGCACGCGTTCATCGGCCTGTCGGTGCCCGACCTGCTGAGCGGCGCCGACATCGAGACCATGGCCGCCGATCCGGTCGTGTTCGCCCTGGCCAACCCCTCCCCCGAGCTGGCACCGTCACAGGCCCAGGGTCGGGTGCGGGTGTACGCCACCGGCCGACCCGACGTGCCCAACCAGATCAACTCCGGCCTGGCCTCGCCCGGCATCTGGCGCGGTGCGCTCGACGTGCGCGCCACCACCATCAACCAGGAAATGGTGCTGGCCGCCGCCCGCGCCATCGCCGAGACCGCCGCCAGCGGCGACACCCTGAGCGAAGCCCACGTGGTGCCCTCGTTCTTCAACCCCCGCCTGGTCGACAACGTGGCCGCCGCGGTGCGCGCCGCCGCCCAGGCCACCGGCGTCGCCCGGGTGGCGGTGGCTGCCTGAGTACAGAGCGGGGTGGGTCGCGGCGAAGCCCGCAGGGCGCACGGCGTCCCACCCGAACCCCGCTCAACCGCAACCGGCCGCACCCCGCGCCACGCTCCGATCAATAGGGTCCGATAGGCGCCGGTCCCGCAGATCGCATATCGCACATCCGCTGTTGTGCATGAACTCCACTCGACATTCCGCATACCCCACGGGTGTCGAGCGGAGTCCCACGGAGCGGTGTCGCGCGCGGTAATCGTGTTCGTCCTGGAGATGGGTGCGCTCACCGTGCGATCCTTCGAGTGTCTGTCCTGCAGAGCATCGGCCAGAGGTCCGGCGGGCCACGGCACAACGAGGCGCATGCGCCGGCCGGCACGTCCTCACCGCAACAGCGTGCGCCCCAGCCGCCAGGCGGGGAAGGGGAACAGCGCCACCAGGATCCCGGCCAGCACCGCCAGATGCACGAAGGTCATGCCGCCCACCGAGCCCAGCACCAGGTCGCGCACCGGGCTGGCCAGATGCGACAGCGGCAGGCACCAGCCGACCACCTGCGCCCACTGCGGCAGGTCGGCGAAGGGGAAGAACACCCCGCCGAAGAGAAACATCGGCGTCAACACCCCGGTGAAAAAGATGTTGTAGTGCTCGATGTTCGACACCAGCGCCGTGTACGCCATGCCGAACACCGCGAACGTCAACGCCCCCAGGGCGAACACCAACGGGGCCAGCGCCACCCACGGGCTCATGATCAACCCGAACGGGGCCATCACCACCAGAAAAATGCAGCCGTAGGCCACCGCGCGCGTCGCCGCCCACAGATACTCGCCCACGATCACATCGGCCAGCGCCAGCGGCGTGGTGACCACCGCCTCGACCACCCGGCGCACGTAAATGCGCACGAACGAGTTGTAGGTGGTCTCGATCACCGCCCCGAACATCACCGTGGCGGCCGCCACCCCCGGCGCGATGAACTCCACATACGAATACCCCTGGATGTTGGCCACATAGGTGCCCAACCCGAGGCCCATGATCGCCAGATACGCGACCGCCTCGAGAAACCGCGGCGTCAGGGTCGTGATGAGGGTCCGCCGCCCCACCGTCGCGTTGCGCTGCCACATCCGCCACGCCCCACGCGGCGAGAAGCGATAAAGCGCCAGGGGCGAACTCACCAGAAGGTGTGCTGCCGGTC
>DAOKZF010000217.1:0-2945 GCA_035325785.1 Miltoncostaeaceae bacterium | reverse complement strand
TGATCATCTTCGCCGCCACGCAGGCGCACGGGGAGGTGGCGGCCCTGAACTTCGCCAACGCCTTGGGTCAAGCGCCCCGCGCGGGGCTGCTGCTGCCGCTGATGACCCCGTTGTTCCCGCTGATTGCGAAACTGATGATGGAGGGTCGGCGCGAGGACGCGCTCGCGGCGTTCCGCCGGGTGGCGGGCCTGCTGGCGGTGGTGGCGATCCCGATGACGATCGTGCTGGCCGTGAACGCGCCCGACGTGGCCCAGTTGGCCTTCAAACGGGGCGCCTGCGGCGATCAGTGCGTCGACCGGATCTGGCCGCCGCTGGTGTTCGTGTCGCTGGCGCTGTGGCCATCGTTTCTCAACCTGCTGCTCAACCGGACCCTGGCGGCCGGCAACCACCAGCGAAACATCCTCTGGACGACCGCCGTGATGGTGGCGATGACCATCGGCCTGGATGTGGTGCTGATCGGCCCGATGGGCATCTCGGGTTTGGCCCTGGCGACCGGCCTGGCGGTGCTGGTGAACACGCTCATGCTGCTCGTGCTGGCGCGGTACCACTACCCGACGATCGGCCTGGTGTCGTTCGCGCGCCGGCAGGGGCGGGTGGCGTTGGCGGGCGCCGCCACCGCCGCGGTGGCGGTGGGGGGGCAGTTCGCGTTGCCGGTGGCCGAACGCTCATCGTGGCAGATCGCTCCGCTGCTGGTGGCGAAGGCGCTGGTGACGACGGTGGTGTTTCTCGCCCTGGCCCGATTGGTGGCCCGCCCCGAATTGGGGGAGGGCACGCGCGCCCTGCGGGCGTTGGTTGGCCGTCGCGCCAGGGGATAGAGTGGCGTGCATATGCCGACATCCATCGTCACCGGGGGCGCGGGCTTCCTCGGTTCCCACCTGTGTGAGCGGCTGCTGAACGAGGGTCACACCGTCATCTGTGTGGACAACCTCGCCACCGGCACGCTCGAGAACATCGCCCATCTGCGCGACCCGCGGTTCGTGTTCCTGCAGCACGACATCATCGAGCACATCGAGGTCGATGCGCCGCTGGACTACGTGTTCCACCTCGCCTCACCGGCCAGCCCGATCGACTACCTGCGCCTGCCGCTGCACACGCTGAAGGTCGGCTCCTACGGCACCCACAACGCCCTGGGCCTGGCGAAGCGCCACCGGGCACGTTTCCTGCTGGCCTCGACCAGCGAGGTGTACGGCGATCCGCAGGAACATCCGCAGCGCGAGGCGTACTGGGGCCACGTGAACCCGATCGGTCCGCGGGGGGTGTACGACGAGGCCAAGCGTTACGCCGAGGCGCTCACGATGGCGTACCACCGCCAGCAGGGCGTCGACACGCATATCGTGCGGATCTTCAACACCTACGGCCCGCGGATGCGCCCCCACGACGGGCGGGCGATCCCCACCTTCATCCGCCAGGCGCTCGAGGGCGCCCCGATCACGATTTTCGGCGACGGTGAGCAGACCCGCTCGTTCTGTTACGTCGACGATCTGATCGAGGGATTCCTGCGGCTGATCGACAGCGATTACCACCTGCCGGTGAACATCGGCAACCCGGCCGAGTTCACGATCGCCCAGCTGGCCGAGGTGGTCCTGCGTCTGACCGCCAGCGCCTCGCCGCTGGTGCACGAGGCCCTGCCGCAGGACGACCCGATGGTGCGCCGACCCGACATCTCGCTCGCCCGGCAGCTGTTGGACTGGGAGCCCACGGTGGAGCTGGAGGAGGGCCTGCAGCGCACCCTGGCGACACTGGACGGCGGGCACACCGCCGAGCGGTGAGCGACGGCGCGCTCGCGGTCCACGCGCGGGGCCTGAGCAAGCGCTACGGGTCGCGTCTGGCGGTCGCCGGCATCGACCTGAGCATCACGCGCGGTGAGTGCTTCGGTTTTCTCGGCCCCAACGGGGCCGGGAAGACCACCACCATGCGGATGCTGTCGTGTTTGACGGCGCGCGATGCGGGCGAGCTGCTGGTGCTGGGGCACGACCCCGAGCGGGAGCCGCGCGCGGTGAAGCGACGTCTGGGGGTGGTGGCTCAGCAGACCACGCTCGATCTGGAACTGAGCGTGCGCGAGAACCTGGTGGTGTGGGCGCGCTATTTCGACATTACCGGGCAGGAGGCGCGCCGGCGCGCCGACCGGATGCTCGAGGTGATGGCATTGACCGACCGGGCCGACGAGGAGGTCGATGGGCTCTCGGGCGGGATGCAGCGGCGCCTGCAGATCGGCCGCGCGGTGATCAACGACCCCGAGCTGGTGCTGTTGGACGAGCCGACCACCGGCCTGGACCCGCAGGCCCGCCACGCGGTGTGGGAGCGCCTGCGCGACCTGCGCGCCGCCGGCGCCACCCTGGTGCTGACCACCCACTACATGGACGAGGCCGCCCAGCTGTGCGACCGGCTGGTGGTGATCGACCACGGGCGAATCGTGCGCGAGGGCACGCCGCGTGGCCTGGTTGCCGACGAGGTGGGGCGGGAGGTGGTGGAGCTGCGGGTCGAGGCCCGCTGGGCGCCGCCGCGGTTGGAGGCCGGCGGCGACCTGGTGCGGGCCCATCCGCAGCACGGCGACCTGTTGGTGGTGTACTGCGACGATGCCGCCGCGCTCGAGCGGGCGCTGGCGGCCACCGAGGTGGCCTTTCATCGTCAGACGGCGCGCGCGGCCGGCCTGGAGGACGTCTTCCTGCGCCTCACCGGACGGGGTCTGCGCGACTGATCGCACCCGGTGGGGCCACCCGGGCGGGCCGGCGGACGGCTAGCGGGCCTCGCCCGCTCCCTCATCGAGTTCCTCCGTGCGCGAGCGCCAGAGCAGCGGGCGCCCGAAGCGGCGGGCCAAGACCACGCCCAGGGCGTAGAGGGCCAGCTGCGGGAGCATGAGCAGGAACATGCTGAACGGGTCGCCGCCGGGCAGGATCGCCGCGATGAAGGCGATCACGACGATGGCGATCCGCCACTGGCTGAGG
>DAOKZF010000216.1:1921-3003 GCA_035325785.1 Miltoncostaeaceae bacterium | reverse complement strand
GGGAACCCCCCCCCGCTGCAGCCGCTGCAGGACGGGGCTGCTGGGCAGCCCCTCCCCCTTGGCGATCTCATAGATCCGCTTCTTCCCCATCCCCCCCCCCAATCCCGCCTCCTTGTCGAGCCCCGCCGCGAGGTCGGGATCGATTGTGATCTCCCCCCGAATCCGGGCCCCGCGTACGAACCCCCTGCGGGCAACTGCCCGCTCGAAGCACACCCGCCGGCGACAGACATACAGGCCTCTGCCCCCGTGCGACGCCCCATCATCGCGCATCAGAACGTATTCGGTGCCGTCTCTCACCGCGGCGAACCGTGCCAGGTCCCTTTTGGGGGCTGTGGCACCGCAGCCGAGGCACCGACGTTCCGGCGTATGCCGGGCGTCTCGCGCGCTCATCCCCGCCCTACTCGTCGGTGTCCCCCTCGGCGCCCTCGCTCGCGACCGCGCCGGCGAGGGCGCTGACGCGCTCCAGCCCCTTCGCCGTGGCGGCTTCGTCGATTTCTTCGGGGCTGAGCTGGCGGCCCAGGCGCTCCTCCAGCTCGGCCAGCTTCACGTGAGCGGGCAGCGCACAGAAGCGCGCGCCGGCCACCGCGGCGTTCGGGCATCGCTTGCCGTTGCGCAGGGTGGCGGCGCAGCGCGCGGTGCCGGCCTCGGTGTCATCGCCGAACTGATCGTCCGCCTCTTCGCGCGCGAAGGTCGATTCGCTCTTGATGTCGATCCGCCAACCGGTCAGGCGGGCGGCCAGCCGGGCGTTCATGCCACCGCTGCCGATCGCCAATGACAGCTGGTCGTCGGGGACGATCACCGTCGCCTGGCGCTGGTCGTCGTCGACGATCACCTCGCGCACGCGGGCCGGCGAGAGGGCCTTGGCAACGTAGCGGGCCGGCTCCTCGTTGAAGGGAATGATGTCGATTTTTTCGCCGCGCAGCTCACTCACGACCATCCGCACACGCGAGCCCCGGGGTCCGACGCAGGCACCGACCGGATCGACGCCCTGCACGTGGGAGATCACCGCGATCTTCGAACGGAAACCCGGCTCGCGCGCCACCCCGCGGATCTCGATCAGGCCGTCGGCCATCTCGGGGACC
>DAOKZF010000216.1:0-1911 GCA_035325785.1 Miltoncostaeaceae bacterium | reverse complement strand
GCCGGCTCACGATCACCTGCGGCCCCTTGGCCGAGCTGCGCACCTCTTTGATGACGGCCTTGATGCGGGAATTGTGGTCGTAGCGTTCGCTGTGGACCTGCTCTGATTCGGGCAGCAGCGCCTCGACGCGTCCGAGGTCCACCAGGGTGTAGCGCGAGTCGGACTGCTGCACGATCCCGGTGACCACCTCGCCGACGCGGTCGATGTACTCCTCGTACATCATCTCCCGCTCGGCCTCGCGAATCCGCTGCAGGATCACCTGCTTGGCGGTCTGAGCGGCGATCCGCCCGAAGTTGTCCGGGGTGCGATCGATGAACTCGAGTTCGCTCTGATCGTAGGCATCCCAGTCGATTTCCGGCTCCGGCGGCTCCTGCTCGGCCTCGGCGGCGCCGGCCCCTTCGTCGGCCGCCTCGGGCTCCTCCTGGGGCAGCGTGCGCAGGGGCTCACCCTCCGGCAGGACGATCTCGTACACATGCATTTCGCCGGTGTCGCGGTCGATGTCGACCCGCGCGTAGTCGGCGGCGCCGGGGGTCTTCTTGTAGGCGGCCAGCAGGGCGTCCTCGAGCGCGATCACCAGGGTCTCGGAATCGATCCCCTTCTCGCGTTCGATCTGTTTGATCGCCTCGATGATTTCTCTGTTCACCTGGGTTTCTCCCCTGCCGACTCGTGTGCGGGGTCCGGCTGAACCACGACCGCCGCGCTTCCTTCATCACCGCCGAGCGTCCACCCCGCCGACGCCGTCCCTCGTGCGGACCCGTTCACTCCGATGGGTCCGCCAACCGACGTGCCCGGCGGATGTCGCCGTACGCGATCGTCTGCACGCCGGCGTCGGTGCGCACCCGCACCTCGGTTTCACCGGCGTCCTCCAACAGACCAACATGTGAGGCACGATCCGGGCCGGTGCCGGTGCGGATCTTCACCCGCGCGCCGACCGCCCGGCGAAAGTGCTCCGGGCGGCGCATGGGCGGCTCCGGTCCGGGAGACCACACCTCGGCGCCGTGGTCCTCCAACAGCCCGGCGTCATCCAGGGCGCGGGTTACCGCCGCGCACACGTCGTGATCGACACCGTCGGGATGGTCGACCACCAGGCGGAACATCTCGCCGTCGACGGTGAATTCGAGCAGGTCGACCTGAGGCATGCGTTCGCCGAGCGCATCTTCCACGCGCCGCTCGAGCGCCGCGCTGTTCTCGCCATGACCCATCCACCCGCCTCCTTTCCGCCGTCGTGGGACCTGAGCGCACAAAAAAGGTGGGCTTGCGGCCCACCTCCTCCCCGCCAGTACCTCCGAATGGAGGCTGACCATAGCACCTTCCGCGTCCGGTTAGCGCCGCGGTCGCTCCAGCTCATCGCTGTCCAACACCAGGGTCACCGGGCCGTCGTTGAGCAGGCTCACCTCCATGTGGGCGCCGAACACCCCGCTGGCCACCCGCAGCCCCGCCGCGCGCAGCTCCTCCTGGTAGGCCTCGAACAGCGGTTCGGCCCGCTCGGGCGGGGCGGCGCGCGACCAGGAGGGGCGATTGCCGCGGCGCAGGTCGCCCAGGAGGGTGAACTGGCTCACGCACAGGATCGCGCGGGCTGGATCGGCGCCCACCGGTGCCGCGAAGGGGCGCTCATCGCCGTGGAACAGGCGCGCCCGCGCCGTCTTGCCCGCCAGCGCCTCGACCCGCGCGCGATCGTCGTCATGCGCGACCGCCACCAACGCCAGCAGGCCCGCGTCGATGCGCGCGATCAGCCGTCCGCCGACGGCCACCTGGGCCCAGGAGACCCGTTGCAGGACAACCCTCATGCGCCGATCCTAACGGGGCCGACCGGGCGCCGATCGCGCGTTACGATGGGTTCATGTCGACCGATGTTCAGCGCGCGATCGGCGCCGCCCTGGAGGAAATCGGCGCGGTCCACCAGGCCGGCGG
>DAOKZF010000215.1:2275-3108 GCA_035325785.1 Miltoncostaeaceae bacterium | reverse complement strand
GCCGGGGCCCACCGGGTCGGTGCCCTTGAAATCGACCCGTACGCGGTCGGCGTCGATCGTCACCGCCACGCGGATCCAGAGGGCATCCTCGCTGACCCCGTCGCCCTCCAGGGCCTCCGCGGCGCGATATGTCCCGTCGGGCATCGCCGCGATGGCCGCCCGGGTGCGTCGCTCGGCGTAGGCCGGCAGTTCGCGCAACGCCGCGCGCACGGTGGCGATCCTGTGTCGGTCCACAACCTGTTGCAGGCCGCGCTCGGCCGCGCCGTGGGCCGCTCGCTGGGCGCGCAGGTCACCGGCGCGCTCATCCGGGGTGCGGCTGTTGGCCAGCAGGATCTCCCACACATCGGTCCTCTCCCGGCCCTCGGCGACCAGACGCACCGGCGGGATCACCAGCCCCTCCTGCAGCAGTTCGCGCGATCCGGCGGGCATGCTGCCGGCGCTCATGCCACCGACGTCGGCGTGATGAGCGCGCGTGACGGCATAACCGAGGGTCCGCCCGTCCCACACCAGAGGCGAGATCATCGTGAGGTCCGGCAGGTGGGTGCCGCCCCGGTAAGGATCGTTCACCAGCCACAGGTCGCCGGGGCGCGGATCGCGCGCGCGCACGGCGGCGACGGCCTCGGGCATCGCTCCCAGATGCACCGGAATGGACGCCGACTGGACGATCATCAGCCCGTGCGCGTCAAACAGCGCGGTGGAGCAGTCCCGGCGCTCGGTGATGTTCGGGCTGTACGCCGCCCGGATCAGGGTGGCCTCCATCTCCTCGGCGACGGAGCGCAGCGCGTTGGCCATCACCTGCAGCGTGATCGCATCGAGGTTCATCGGCGCCTCAT
>DAOKZF010000215.1:0-2265 GCA_035325785.1 Miltoncostaeaceae bacterium | reverse complement strand
CCGGGGTCCGCTCGCCGCGCGCTCCATCCCGCAGGCACCCAGCAGGTCGCCCCGTCGACCTCGATTACGATCGGCCCGTGGGACGCCGGACCGGGCACCGGGTGGGCCAGATGGCCGCCCGCGGGCCCTTCGATCGCGACGCGCAGGGTCACCACCTCCACCGCTCGTGCGGGGTCGTGGGCACCGAAGCGTTCGTGGTGGGCGCGGTGGAAGGCCTGCGTCAGCCGGCGGGCCGGAGCGTGGTGATCCCACGGCACCGTGCGGGTGTGGCGTTGACCGCGATAGCGGCAGTCGGCCTCCACGCTGATCACGCCCGCCGGCAGGTCGGCCAGCGCGCGATCGCGCAGCGGCGCCAAGCGGTGCGCCAGGCGCGGATCCTCGGCCTCCAAGAGCACCGTCTGAACGTAATCGCGGCGCTCCGGGGCGAGCGCCAGGCCCAGGGCGGCGAGCATGCCCGCGGCCACCGGGACCACCACCCGTGAGATTCCCAGCTCGTCGGCGACCTGGCAGGCATGCAGCGGCCCGGCGCCACCGAAGGCCACCAGGGTGGCCTCGCGGGGGTCGACTCCCCGCTCGACGCTCACCCGACGCAAGGCGCGCACCATCTCCTGCACGGCGACCGTCAGGATGCCCTCGGCACACTCCTCCAGCCCGAGCCCCAAATCGTCGGCCAGCGCGCCGACCGCCGCGCGCGCCGCGGCCGCGTCCAGATGGATGCTGCCGCCGAGCGGGTGGGTCGTCGGGATCCGCCCGAGCACGATGTTCGCGTCGGTCACCGTGGGACGGCGACCGCCCAGGCCGTAGGCGGCGGGGCCGGGAAACGCGCGCGCCGATTCCGGCCCGACGCGCAGGGCGCCCCCCGAGTCGGCCCAGGCGATGCTGCCCCCACCGGCGGAGACCGTGGTGATATCGAGCATGGGCAGATGGACGGGATGTCCGGCGATCTCGCTCACCCCCGTGCGGGCGGGATGCCCGTCGCGCACCAGGGCGACATCGCACGATGTGCCGCCCATGTCGAAGGTGAGAACCAGTCCGTCGGCGTGCTCGTGGGCGGCGGCCGCGGCGCCGATCACCCCGCCGGCGGGACCGCTGAGCACCGTCCAGGCGGCATGCTCGGCCGACTCATCCAGCGATCGGACCCCGCCGGACGACTGCATGATGGCGGGCGCCGGCAGCCCGGCGGCGGCGGTGCGCTGGGCGAGGCGGCGCAGATACCGCTTGAGGACCGGCGAGAGATACGCGTCGACGGCGGTGGTGGAGAGGCGTTCGTATTCGCGCAGCTCGGCCAGCACGTCGCATGACGCGCTCACATGCACCTCGGGCAGCGCCGCGCGCACGCCCGACGCCGCCGCGTGTTCATGCTCGGGATGGGCGAAGGAGAAGAGGAAGCCGATGGCCACCGCCTCAACCCCCTCGGCGCGGATCGCCTCGATGGCCTCGGCGAGGGACCGACGCTCCAGCGGTTCGATGACGCCCTCCGGACCGCACCGCTCGCGCACCCCGTGGCTGCGCTCGGGGGGGATCAGCGCCGGCGGATGGTCGGCGTCGAGCCGGTACAGGTGGGCGCGGTTCTGGCGGCGCAGGTGGAGGAGGTCGGAGAATCCCTCGGTCGTGATCAGACCGGTGCGCGCGCCGGTGCCCTCCAGCAGGGCGTTGGTGCCCACGGTCATGCCGTGCACGAACCGGGCGACGTCGGCGCTGTGCAGCCCCGCCCGCTCCACCACCGCGGCGATGGCCGCCACCACCCCCTCGCTCTGGTCCTCCACGCTGGTGGGCACCTTGGCGCTCACCAGGCCACCCGGGTGGATCAGGACCGCATCGGTGAAGGTGCCGCCGACATCCACCCCCACGATCACGGGGGGATGAACGCCGTGAGGTGCGCCGCCCGTGCTCACCGACGGTGCCGCTCGCCGATCACCCGGTGATTCGCCGCGGATAGGCACCCGGGTAGCGGCCCGCCAGCGCGCGGGCCCGCGCGGCGGCGGCCGCCTGGGTCGGATATTCGCCGGTGAAGACGACCCAGAAACCGGGGCGCAGCCCCGGATGGTCGCTCGAGAACAGCACGCCGGCGGGCACGCTGGCCGCCGCCGCGCTGTTGCGGGCCGCGGTCTCGTTGCGCACCGACGACAGGATCACCGTCCAAGCCGTCGTGCCCGCGGGCCAATCGGATGTCGTCCCGCCGGGCGAGGTGGGCGTTGGTGTGGGTGTCGGGTTGGGCGTCGGCGTCGGTGTGGGCGCAGGGGTGGGGGAGAACGTGGTCGGCGG
>DAOKZF010000214.1:0-3120 GCA_035325785.1 Miltoncostaeaceae bacterium | reverse complement strand
TCTTCGGGTCGATCAGAATCATCCGCAGATCCTTGGGCGTCGAGCGCAGCAGGACCGAGGCCAGGATGCTGCTCAGGCACACCCTCTTACCGGTACCGGTCGAACCGGCGATCAGCAGGTGGGGCATCTTCGCCAGGTCGATGTAGACCGCCTTGCCGGCCAGATCGAGCCCCAGCCAGGCCATCAGGGGCCCGGCGCTGGCCGGAAACTCGCGCGTGATGTCACCCAGGGTGACCAGAGAGGCCTCCGGGTTGGGCACCTCCACACCGACCGCCTGCTTGCCGGGGATCGGCGCGAGAATCCGCAGCTCCTCACGGCTGGCGAGCGCATAGGCCAGGTCGTCGCGCAGGGCGCTGATGCGACCGACCTTCGTGCCCGGCGCCAGCTTCAACTCGTAGCGGGTGACGCGCGGGCCGCTGATCGCCCCGGCCACGGTGGCCGTGATCCCGAAGTACCCCAGGGTTTCCTCCAGCAGACCGCTGGTCCGTTCGATCACCTCGCGGGGCTGCTCGGTGTTGCCGCCGGTCCGCCGCAGCAGCGATATCGACGGGCAGCGGTAGCCGGCCTCATCCGGCCCGTCGCCCGGCGCGCTCGCACCGACCGACGGCGGGAGAGCCTCGGTGTGCGTGTGCGTGCCATCGGCGGGTGCCTGTGCCACGGATGCGGGCGCCGGCGGCCCGGCGACGGGTTCCGGTTCCGGATCGTCGGCCGCCCCGTCGGCCACTTCCAACGACGCGCCGGCGGTCGGCCCGGGGTGGGTCGGAACGCCGCGCATCGGCGCCGGAGGCGGCGTCGCGGGGGTGCCACCGCCCGCCGGGGCGGGCCGGGTGGAGGGGGTTGACTCCTCGGGGGGTTGCGCGTCCGCAGCCAGGGCGGGCGACGGCGGCAGGCTTCCCGGCTCGTCGAACAGGTCGGCGAACCGATCGGCGCCGTCAACCGGGGGAGCACCGGCGCGCGAGGCGGTACGACGCCGGCGCCGCGGCGGAGTGAGGGTCGGCTCGTCGGCGCGATCCGGACGTTCGCGCAGCCGCTCCGCGCTGCGCAGGGCCGTCACCGTGGCGGTGGCCGCCGCCCGGCCCACGTTGCGCGACGCGGTGGCCGCACCACGGCCCCCGCTGCGCAGCGCATGGCCGAGTGAGGCCCCGGTGATCAGGATCAACGCCGCGATCAACCCGACGATCACCAGCAGGCCGGTGCCGATCGCACCCACCGTGTGGCTGGTGATCCAGTAGCCGGTCTCGCCGAACAGGCCACCGCCGGCCTGCATGGTCTGCGACGCGAACCATCCGGCCCGATCGGTGCCGGAGAAGCCCATCAGACCGGCGGCCAACGCGATCAGAAACGACTCCGCGCCGATCAACAGACCCAGCCGCAGCGGCTGCGCACCGATCAGAGGGTGGGCCAGGATCGTGGCGATCCCGACCACCACCAGCACCACCGGCACGATCGTGGCGGCGCGCCCCACCAGCAGGCGCGTGCCGGTTTCGAGCCACTCCCCGACCGGGCCAACGCCGAAACCGACGAAGATCGCGAGGGCGAGGAGCACCCCGAGGCTGACCAGACCGAGGCCGATCAGCTCGCGGTGTTGAGGGTCGCGGACGGCACCCGCGCGAGGGGCGCCTTTCGCGGTCGTCTGACGGCGCGGCTTGCGCGCGACCTGGGTGGCGATCACACACCTCCTGAGAACGGCAACGCGCGGGCAAAAAAACCCGCGCGTAAGGAGTTGGCGATCGCCCGTCCGGTTCCTGCCCGCCGTCGCGGCCGGGAAAGGGGAAAGGCTCTCCCTCTACTAGACCTCGAGCACGAGGGGGATCACCATCGGCCGCTGCTGGGTGCGCCGGCGCAGGAGGCCGGCCACCGCGTCGTGCAGCTGGTGCTGGATCACCCCGACCTCGACCACCCGCTGAGCGGCCGACTCGGCGATGCTCGCCTCAACCGCCAGACGGGTCTCCTCGAGCACCTGCTCATCGTCGCGTGCGCCGAAGCCGCGCGCCACGATCTCGATCTCCCCCACCTGGGTGCCCAGGCCGGAATCGATGCGGGCGACCACCACCACGATGCCGTCGTCGGCCAGGTGGCGTCGATCGCGCAGAACGCTTTCGGTCACGTCCACGCCGCCGGACTGGTCCAGGTAGGTCAGGCCGGCCTGGACCCGATCCACGATCTGCGCGGTCTGTGCGTTCAGCTCGAGCACGTCACCGTTGTCGAGCACATGGATGCGATCGCCGGTGATGCCCACGGCGCCCGCCAGCTGCGCGTGGGCACGCTGGTGGCGCGACTCGCCGTGAATCGGAGCGAAAAACCGCGGGCGCAACAGCTCGAGCATCAACAGCAGAACACGGGCGCTGCCGTGACCGGACACGTGCACCCGGGGATTCTCGCGTTCGGTGATGAACGTGGCGTCGGCCCGCACCAGACGGTTGATCACCTCGTTCACCGCCAGCTCGTTGCCCGGCACCGTGCTGGACGAATAAAGAACGGTGTCGTCCGAATGGAGGGTCACCTGATGGTGCTCACCGCGGGCGATCCGGCTCAACGCGGCCATCGGCTCGCCCTGACTGCCGGTGCAGATGATCACCTGCTCATCGCGGGGGCGCCCCTCCAGATCGCGCAGACGCACCAGGGTGCCGGCGGGCGCGGTCAGGTAGGGCCGTCCGGTGGCCGGATCGACCAGGTTCGCCGCGATATTGACGTTGCGGGTCAGCGAGCGACCCACCAGGGCCACCACCCGGCCGTCGAGGTAGGCGGCATCCAACACCTGCTGGATCCTGTGGATGTGCGACGAGAACGTGGTCACCAGCACCCGCCCGCGGGCGGTTGCGAGGATTTTGGTCAGCTCATCGCGCACCGCGGCGGTCGGCAGCGGGGCCGGTCGGGGCCCCTCCTCGGCGTTGGTCGAGTCGGCCAGCAGCAGCTGCACTCCCCGATCGCCCAGGCGCGCGAAGGCCGGCAGGTCGCTGCGCAGTCCGCCGACCGGCGCATGGTCGATGCCGAAGTCGCCAGTGTGCACGATCAGACCGGCGGGCGTCTCGAGCGCCACGGCGGCGCAGTCCGGGGTGCTGTGGGTGATCGGAATGAACTCGGCGCTGAACGGCCCGATCGGGACCGGGCTGTTGTACG
>DAOKZF010000213.1:0-3179 GCA_035325785.1 Miltoncostaeaceae bacterium | reverse complement strand
GGTTTCACCCAGTTCCTTCAGAAACAACGGCTCGCTGGCGATCACCACCCGATCGAAATGCGCGCTGGCCCGCATCAACAACTCCGTGGCGACCTCCACGTGCACCGAGGGGGTGGCGACGGTGGCCAGCTCGGTGGGCAGCGAGATCCCCATGGGCAGGCAGTTCAGAAGCAACGTCGGACTGGAATCGTTCGCCCCGAGCTCGCGCAACGTGGCGTCGATGGCGCGCTGTTGCTCCTGTCGTTCCCGATGCGACACCACGCCCAGCGAGAACGAACCGCTGGCGCCCGACGAGGTGATCAACTCGGCGGCGTCGCTGATCGCCCCGTCGATCAGCCACGGGGTGACATCGCCGGCGAACAGGGTGCTCTTCTTGGTGAACGGCACCTGGTCGATACGCGTGACCGCCCGCGCGTCGACGCCGCCGGCGGACAGCAGGTCGCCGTAGGCCGGCGAGAGGCGGGCAGCGCGCTGAAAGGCACGCAGGGCGGCGCGCTCGGGCGGCTCCGGTTCTCGTCGGCCGGTGATCGCGCTCCAACCTCGCATCGTCGATGCCATCCGAGGACCTCCCCTGACGCTGGTGGTGCGCGGCAGGCTACGGATTCATCGGCGCCGACGGACCGTTTCATTCCGCATTTCGTCGGAAGTGGCAAGCTCTGTTGATGTCGAACCATCAATCCCCGCATTACGTGACGGTTCAGGACGGTGTGCGGATCGCATTCACATGCCGCGGAGAGGGACCGCCGGTGCTCTTACTGCACGGCTACCCTCAGACGCGGGCATGTTGGGGTGAGGTCTCCCGCCGCTTGGAGACACGCTTCACCGTGATCAGCGCCGACCTGCGCGGCTACGGCGACAGCGACAAGCCGCCCGGCCTGCCCGACCACGCCAACTACTCGAAACGGGTGATGGCGGCCGATCAACTCGCGCTCATGCGCTCACTCGGATACGAACGATTCGCCGTGGTCGGGCATGACCGTGGCGGGCGCGTGGCGCACCGCATGGCTCTCGACCACCCCGATGCGGTCACGCGCCTCGCCGTGCTCGACATCGTGCCCACCCGGACCCTGTTCGCCCGCGCGGACCAGGCGTTCGCCACGGCCTATTACCACTGGTTCTTCCTGATCCAACCCGACGGGCTCCCGGAAACCATGATCGGGCACGACCCCGAGTGGTATCTGCGCGAAACCCTGCGTCGCTGGAGCGGCCCCGGATCGGGAGTCCCGGAGCGTCAGATCACCGAGTACGTGCGCTGCTTCGCCAACCCGGCGGCCATCCACGCCGCCTGCGAGGACTACCGGGCCGCCGCGAGCATCGACCTGGAACACGACGCCGCCGACGCCGAGCGGCGCATCGCGTGCCCCCTGCTGGTGCTGTGGGGACGCCACGGAGCGATGCACCGCCTCCACGACGTGCCGGCGACCTGGCGGGCGCTGGCCGACGACGTGCGCGGCGCCGCCCTCGACTGCGGTCACTTTCTGCCCGAGGAGCGCCCCGCCCAGACCGCGGACGCGCTGTTGGCCTTCCTCGACGCCTGAGCCGGCGGGCGGCACCGCCGACGGTCAGGGCAGATCGACCGGGGCCGGGGGCGCGGCGCCCCCGCCGCTCGGAGCGGGAGCGCTGGGAGCCGGGGCGCTTGGCTCGGGCGCGCTCGGCGCCGGCGCCGGGGCGGGCGTTGAGCCCCCATCGGATCCCCCGTCGCTGCCCGGTCCATCGGATGGTGCCGGGGCGTCCGACGGCGGCGCGGCCACCTGCGGCCCCACCCGCACGTACGCATTCTCGGGGGAATAGGTCCAACGGAACGTCTCGTGGCTGCGCTCTCGGTCGCCCTGAAACACGGTGCGCGTGTAGGTGATGGTGAAACCGGCGCCACCGGAGGACTGATCGACCTCACGCTCACCCGGAGCGAGGGTCGGGTCGGACACCTCAACGCCCTCGGGTTCAACGTAATCGGTCGGCTCGCCGGTCTCGGTCTCCACCCGACGGCCGAACGACGTGGAAAAAAGCCTGATCGTGATGTCGTTATCGCCCACCTTCGCCGAAATCAACAGCGAGGCATCCCAATCATTCACGAACACCAGGTCGGGGCCGACCATCGAGATCGTCGCCTCCCGCCCGGGCGGATAACGGGAGATATAGAACGAGTGCGGTTGATGCTGCTCGATCTTCAGACCGGCGAAAAATGCGGCGTTGAACAGCGTGGTCGCCACCTGCGAGACCCCGCCGCCGACCCCGTCCTCGAGCTTCCCGCCGGAAATCTGCGGGGCCTCCACATAACCCCGTTCGGTCGTGCGCGGCCCCAGGGCGTCGTTGAGCGAGAAGCGCGCCCCCGGCGCGATGATCATGCCGTCGATGGTCTTGGCGGCCTGAGTGATGTTCTGCACTCTGGGCTCACAGCAGTTGAACGGGGTCGAGAACTCACCCACCTGCTCGCTGATGCCCAACCCCGCGAGATCCTTGGTCAGCACCTGGGGGTGGCTCACCTCGAACCGGGCGCGCACCGTGCGCTCCGGGTTGGGTGAGGCGATGCCCGCGGCGATCGCCGCCATGTCGAGCCGTCGGCCATCGGCGGAGGGCACCAGACGGACACGGTCGCCGTTGACCGCGAAATGGGCGTCCCTCGGCGGCTGCTCGCGGGCGACGAAGGCGGGCGAAATGTCGGTGTAGATCGTGTCGGGATCGACCTGCACGGCGATCTGCGGCGGCCGAGTCCGGAACCGCAGGGCCGTGCGCAACACCGCCGGCTGCACCGGTACACCTCGATCCTGGAAGGTCACCGTCACCGGCGCGCCGGCGATCTCCAGGGCCCGCGCGCGAGCGGCCTCGGCGGCCTGCGTCGACACCGGGGCATCGCGCCGGGCGACCTCCAGATCGATTCGCTCGGGCAGCTTCGCCACCTGCGCCCGCAGCTCGCCCTCGTCGATACCCACCCCGGCGTGGCCGGGGACCACCACCACATCGTCGCCCTTCACGCGCAGCGTCGCCCCGACCGGCGGGTTGGGCAGCCCGCGATTCGCGCGCGCGACCGCCCGATCGATGCGCTCCTCATCCAGCGTGAAATCGAGCGCCACCTCGCGTTGGGGGGCCAACCCCACGCGCTCCAACAGGCGCCCGAACGGCCCGCGCTCGGCCCGCGCAGCGCGCGGCGTGCGGCGCTGGCGCTCATCCAGAAGCGCGAG
>DAOKZF010000212.1:0-3210 GCA_035325785.1 Miltoncostaeaceae bacterium | reverse complement strand
GGCGGCCGCGGGTGCGGTGGTGTTCATCGCCGCGTATGGGGTCGGCGGGACGGCGGTGTGGTACGTGATGCTGGTGCCGTTGGGGCTGATCGGTCTGCACCCGCGGATCTTCGGTCCGGTGAGCGCCTGGGGGTTGCGTCGTCTGCGCCGCGCGCCGTTGACGCGTCTTCTGGGTGGCGGACAGCTGCTGGCGTTGACCGGTTGGTATGCGCTGACCGCGGCGGTGTTGGGCCTGGGCATGTGGCTCCTGGTGGGGTCGGCGGCGGGCTCGGTGGCCGGCTCGGCGTTCCTGCTCTCGTTCACCGTGTCGGTGGTCGCGATCGTCGTGCCGTCCGGGTTGGGGGGGCGCGAGGGGGTGTTCGCTGTGGCGTTGGCCCAGAACCTGCCGGACGGTCCGGCGGTCGCGATCGCGGTCGGGTCACGTTTGGTGTTGACCCTGGTGGAGTTGGTGTTCATCGCGGGGGCGGTGGTGGTCGCCCGTCGTCGATGAGGTTCCATGCGTCGGCGCGCCGTGTCGGCCCGTACGGGTGGCTGGCGGCGATGGGCGCGGCGTACACCGTGGTGTTCTCGTGGTTGGCGATCGCCCGTTATCGCTCTTTTTGGGCGGGTCGGTTCGACCTGGGCAACATGACCCAGGCCCTGTGGAGCACGGCCCACGGTCGCCCGTTGGAGACCACCGACCTGCTCGGCGAGCAGTTTGTGCGTCTGGGGGCGCATGTCGATCCGTTGTTGGTGGTGTTCACGCCGCTGGTGTGGACCGGTCACCTGCCCCAGGCGTTGCTGATCGCCCAGGCGGTGTGTGTGGCCGCGGGCGCCCTGCCGGCGTTCTGGTTGGGGCGGCGCTGGCTGGGGGATGACCGTTTCGGCCTGGTGGCCGCCGCGGTGTGGCTGCTCTATCCGCCGCTGCAGTGGCCGGTGCTGACCGACTTCCATCCGGTCACGGTCGCCGCTCCGCTTCTGATGTTCTGCATCTGGGCGGCCGAGGAGCGTCGCTGGGTGGTGTTGGCCGTCTGCGCGCCGTTGGCGGCGTTGGGCAAGGAGCAGGTGGGGCTGGCGTTGGCGATGCTCGGCCTGTGGCTGGCGGTGCGCGGCGCCCGGCGGGCGGGGGCGCTGCTGGCCGTCGGCGGGGTGGCGTGGTCGCTGTTCGCCGTGTTGGTGGTGATTCCCCATTTCAATCGCGGCGATGGTTCCGCGTTTGTCGGGCGGTACGAGGCGTTGGGTGAGAGCGAGGGCGATGTGCTGCGCACGCTGCTCACCCGCCCGTGGGAGGCGTTGGCGCTGCTCGCGCACGTCGATCGGCTGACGTACCTGGCGATGCTGTTGCTGCCCCTGTTGCTGTTGCCGTTGGCGGCGCCGCTGTTGGCGGCCGGGGCGTTGCCGGATCTGGCGATCAACATGCTGTCGGGCCTGTCGAATCAACGCCAGATTCATTTTCACTACGCGGCGGTGATCAGCCCGTTTCTGATCGCGGCGGCGCTGCTCGGGTTGGCGCGTCTGCGCGAGCGGGGCCGGCCGCGGGTGCTCGACGGGTTGCTGGGGGATGATCGGCGGCTGATGGGCGCCGTGCTCGGGGCGCCGGTGGTCGCCGGCCTGTTGGTGGGCCCGTTCGCGTGGTGGGTCGGTTCGCCGTTCGTGTCGCGCGCGCGCGCCGATCTGTATTCGGTGGGAGCTCACGCCGCGGTGTCCGCCGAGGCGGTGGCGCTGGTTCCGCCCGATGCGCCGGTGTCGGCCGGCAACACGCTGGGCGCGCATCTGTCGCAGCGGCGGGTCATTTACATGTTCCCGGTCATTCGCAATGCCCGCTGGGTGGTGGTCGACCGCACCCGACCGTATGTCGGCGATCACCAGGATCCGGCCGAGCATGCGATTCAGCTGAATGCGCTGCGCGCCGATCCCGCCTGGCGGGTCGTCTTCGATCGCGACGGGGTGATGGTGCTGCGCCGCGCGTCGGAGCGCCCGTTCAGCGATGCATCACCGTGATCGTGCACCGGGGGCCGGGAGCGCGCGCGAGGCGCTCGTCGGCGGTGACCAGCTCCGTGTTCCACGCCTCGGCCAACGCGACGTAGGTGGCGTCGTACGCGCTGAGGTTCTCGCGCAATTCCCAGATGCGCCCGAGCAGCCCCTGTGCCGCATGACGAATGACGCCCAGGTCGCGCCATGTGATCAGGGCGTGGGCGGCAATCGCCGGCGTGAGGGTGCCGCGCGCGGTGAGGTTGCGCAGCGTCTGAGCGATTTCGGAGTCGATCAGATGTGGGCAGATAAGCGCCTCGCGGCGCATGACGTTTCTGAGTGCGCCGTCGACGAGCAGCCCCTGGACGGCCGCCGACGCGTCGAGCACGATCACCGACTCACCGGCTCGCGCGTCCTTCATCGAGCGCCGCGAGGATGTCGTCGGGGGTCACGTCGACGCTGGGGAGTCCGTCGAGCAGCGTGGGGTTGTCGGCCCGTCGGGCGATCAACGAGAGCTCCCGCACGGCGAAGGCCGAGAGCGAAAGGCCCTCGCGTTTCGCGAGCCAGGCGAGCCGTTCGCCCACGCTCTCCGGCACGTTTCTCAGGTAGAGGGTGCGCATGTTGCAAAATGCTAGCGCCAATGTCCGAGACGTGGTGCTCGGTCATCGACTCCACGACCGATCCCATGCGTGGTGCCGAGGGGTCGCACTCGCGCGCCGGCCGTCCCCTGCGGCATGATCCGCTGCTGATGAACGGATGCGCACAGGACGGCATGCCGGTGAGCCGGTGAGGTTCCGCTGGGTGGGCTTCACCCTGCTGGTCGGGGCATTGGCCCTGGTCGTGTTGCCGGCGCTGCCGTGGTTCTCGGCGCCGACGCCGCGCGGGTCGGTGAGCGCATCGGGCCTGGAGATCTCCGGCATCCTGTGGTTGGTGCCGGTGCTGGGAATGGTGGTCGCCCTGTCCGGCGTCTCGCTGTTGGTGGCCCCGACCCGGCGGGCGGTTGCCGTGGCACGGTGGGCCGGGCCGCTGGCGGCACTGGCCGGCGCGCTGGCGCTGGCGGCGGTGGTGTGGGCCGGCGGTGACCCGCAGGCGGTGCTCACGGTTCACGGTCGGCTGGTGGTGAGCGATCTCACCGAGCATGTGCGGCGCGAGTCGGCCAGCTGGATGGCGACCGGGGCGGCGATGGGCACCCTGTTGGTCGGTGGCCTGGCGGGTCTGGCCGCGTGGCGTCACTGAGCGCGGCGGTATGGCGGCGCCGCT
>DAOKZF010000211.1:0-3232 GCA_035325785.1 Miltoncostaeaceae bacterium | reverse complement strand
ATCTCGTGGTAGGCGGTCACGACCCGCTCACGCTCGGACAACAGTCGGCTCTTCTTCTCGGGACCCGCGACCACGCGCATGATCCCCTCTTCCAGCTCGGTCTGCCCGATCACCCGTTTGGAGCGTCGCGCCGCCAGCAGGGCCGCCTCGTTCACCAGGTTCGCCAGGTCGGCGCCGGTGAACCCGGGGGTCTGCCCGGCGAGCACGTCCAGGTCGATGTTCGGAGCGATCGGCTTGCCGCGCGTGTGCACGCGCAGGATCTGGGCGCGTCCCTCGCGGTCGGGCCGGTCGACGACGATCTGACGATCGAAACGCCCGGGGCGCAACAGGGCCGGGTCGAGGATGTCGGGACGGTTGGTGGCGGCGATCAGGATGATGTTGTCCTTCGCCTCGAAACCGTCCATCTCGACCAGCAGCTGGTTGAGGGTCTGCTCACGCTCGTCGTGTCCACCGCCCAGCCCGGCCCCGCGGTGGCGGCCGACGGCGTCGATCTCGTCGATGAAAATGATGCACGGCGAGCTCTGCTTGGCCTGCTCGAACAGATCGCGCACCCGGCTGGCGCCGACGCCGACGAACATCTCGACGAAATCCGAACCGGAGATCGAGAAGAAGGGCACTCCGGCCTCTCCGGCAACCGCGCGAGCGAGCAGGGTCTTGCCGGTGCCGGGAGGGCCGAACAGCAGCACGCCCTTGGGAATGCGTGCGCCCAGCGCCTGGAAGCGCTTGGGGTTCTCGAGGAACTCCTTGATTTCATGCAGTTCTTCGACCGCCTCGCGCGCGCCGGCGACGTCGGCGAACGTCACCCGCGGCGCGTCCGCCGCCAGGCGTTTCGCGCGTGACTTACCGAAGCTCATCACCTTCGAGCCCCCACCCTGCATGCGGTTCATCAGATACAGCCAGAAGCCGATGAACAGCACGAACGGGAGCAGCCACACCAGGCTGGACCACCAGGGGGTCTCGGGGACCGGTTTCACCACCAGCGGCGTCTTGGCCGTCTGGAAGTCATCGACCAGGGTGTTCGACATCTCCGACGGATAGCCGGTGGTGTACTTCTGCCCGCCGTCGCGCGGAACGACCTCCAGGTCCTGGCGATCGACGTGCATCGTGCCGGACTCGATCTTGCCCGCCTTCAGATCGACCATGAACTGGCTGAAGGTCGGTGCGCTGCTCTCGCTGCCGCTGGACACCACCAGCCGCTGGGCGACGAAAACCAGCAGCACGACAACCACGATCGGGAAGATGGCGCTCTTGAAGAACTTACTCACGGGCGCACCTCGGCGCGACAAGGTCGGGTGTGGTCACGTGCGGGAGTTCCGCCGAGCGAGGATAGCGCGGCCTCGCCGGACGGGCCGCTCGCGCGGATCGGTCATTCCTCGGAATCGGCCAGCGAGGCGATGTAGGGCAGGTTGCGGAAACGTTCGGCGTGGTCGAGCCCATAGCCGATCACGAACACCTCGGGCAACTCGAAGCCGACGTAACGCACGTTGAGGGCCGGCCGACGCCGGTTCGGTTTGGTCAGCAGGCTGCAGATCTCGAGCGATGCCGGACCACGGGCCGCGAGGTTCTTCATCAGGTAGGTGAGGGTGAGGCCGGAGTCGATCACGTCCTCGACCACCAGCACGTGGCGGCCGGCGATCGAGATGTCGAGGTCCTTCAGAATGCGGACCACCCCCGACGAACGCGTGGAGCCACCGTAGGAGGAGACATCCATGAAGTCGATCTCCACCGGCACCCGCAGGCGGCGCACCAGGTCGGCGATGAAGAAGACCGCCCCCTTGAGCACGCCGATCACGAGCAGATCGCGCCCGGCGTAGTCGGCCGAAATCTGCTCGGCCAGCTCGTCGATGCGCCGGTGCAGATCGCGCTCGCCGATGATCGTCGCGCCGATGCGGGGGTCCTCGGCGCTCACGCAACCCTCCGTGCGCTCAGGACCACCGCCGGGGTGCCCTCGGGGGCGAGCAGATCGGCGGCGGCCCGATGGCCGATCACCCACACCAGCCGCTCTCCCTGGGCGACCACGCAGACGCGCGAACGACCGCGCGCCGGGACGCCTCCGTCGGCCAGCAGGCGCCCGACCGGACGCCGCCCGCCACCGGCGATCGCCAGTCGGTCTCCCGGGCGCACGGAGCGCACCTCGAACGGCCCTTGGACGGTCACCGCGACTCGGTCGGGGCGCGGGGCCTCGGCCGCCCCGCGCGCGGCATGCACCACCTGATCGCCCCGACGGACACTGCCGGGCACCGCCAGCGGAATCGGACCGCCGGCGAGCGGTCGCATTTCGGGGGCCTCGACGACCGTCAGCACACCGCCCTCGCGCACCAGGGAGCCCACGCCGGGCAGAGCGCTCGCCCCTCCGGTGACGGCCACCCGCAGGGCCCGTTCCACATGAGCCCGCTCACCGGCCGCTCCCGGCAGATTCGCGACCGCGAACAGGCGGCGCACCAGCAGGCGGGCGAGGGCGGGCGGCTGGTCAGCCAGAGCCTGCGCGTCGAGCCCGGCACCGCGTGCGCATCGATCCCAGGCGGCATCAACGAGAGGCGCCAACAGTTCGGCCTCGTCGCGTAACAGGTCGGCGAGCGCGGCAACGTGGCGCTGGGCATCGGGGTGAATCGTCTCGAGCACCGGCAGCAGATCGTGACGCACCCGCGCGCGGCGGTGCCGGCGATCGTGGTTGGAGGGGTCATCCACCGCGGGCAACCCATGCTCCTCACACCACGCGGCGGTCTCACTGCGGGTGAGGCACAACAGGGGCCGGATGAACGGTCCGCGCCGCGGGGCGATGCCGCTCAACCCGCGCCGGCCGCTGCCCCGCGCCAGGCGGAACAGAACGGTCTCGGCCTGGTCGGAGGCGGTGTGGCCCGTGGCGATGCGCGCGTATCCGTGCTCGAGTGCGACCCGCTCCGCCCGGGCCAGCCGCGCCTCACGCGCACGCGCCTGAAGATCGGGGCCCGGCGACAGCCCCAGGGCGGCCGTGTGCACGGTGCAGCCGCGGGCGGTGGCATACGCTGCGACCGCCTCCACCTCCGCTCGTGCCGCGGCCCGCAATCCGTGGTCGACGCTCAGCACGCCCAGCGGGCCTCGGTGCAGGCGCAGCAGCATGTCGAGCAGGCACAGCGAGTCGGGCCCGCCGGAGACGAGCACCAGCAGGGGCGCCCGGTCGGGCAGCAGGTCGTGGCGGCGACAGTGGTCGGCCACCCGTGATTCGAGCGTGATCACGCCGCGATTATGGCGG
>DAOKZF010000210.1:0-3250 GCA_035325785.1 Miltoncostaeaceae bacterium | reverse complement strand
CTCGCTATCAGCTGACGGTGAGCCGCCCCCTCATCGTCCGTCAGGGGCGGGCTTCGCTACGCGCCGCCCGAAGCGCGGTCCGCCGGATGGCCGGCCCGCTCGGCGGCCGCCTCATCGGCCGCGGTTCGGAGCAGCGCGAACACGCGTCGCGCCTGCAGAGCGAGCGCGTGCGGCGCGGCGGCCGCGCGACACTCGTCCACGCCGGGAGGGGCGTCGATCAGCTCGCCCAGAGCCCGTGCGATGGCGGCCGGGTCGCCGGGGTCGACCACCCGCCCGGGGCCGTCGGCCGGCACCACCTCGCGCGCCCCGCCGACGGCGGTCACCACCACCGGCCGTCCGCCCGCCAGGGCCTCCAGGGCCGCCACGCCCAACGGCTCCACCCGGCTGACCATCGCCAACACATCGCAGGCGTCCACCCAGTCGGCCACCGCCGCGTGCTCGACCGCCCCCGGGCGCAGCACCGCATCCTCCAGCAGCAGATGGCGGATGCCGGCATCCACCGTGGCCGCGAGCGGCCCGTCGCCCACGAACGCCAACCGGGCGTTCGGCCGCTGGGCGCGCAGCCGGGCGAAGGCCGGCACCAGCGTCGGGGGGTTCTTGCGCTCGGTCAGGCCACCCACCGCCAGCACCAGCGGACCATCCGGGGCGATGCCCAGCCGCGCGCGGGCCGCCGCCCGGTCGGCCGGGGTGAACCGCTCCAGGTCGACCCCCATGTTCACGACGCTCACCGGCGCCCCGTCGGGCTCGACCGTCCGGAGACGTTCGCCCAGATAGTCGCTCACCGCGACCACGTGCGCCGCGCCGCGCAGCACCGGGCGCGTGAGGGTGCGCACCGCACAGCGACGCAGGTTGGCCACATCCTGGCCGTGGGCGGTCACCACCCCCGGCCGGCGGGCCACCGCTCCCGCCACCAACGCGATCGCCCCGGTGGGAAACAGGAAATGCGCGTAAATCACATCCGCCCGGCGGGCGCGGCGCACGGTGCGCATGAGCAGCCGCAGGTACTTGGCGGCGCTGCGGGCCGGGCCGCCTCCGCGCCGATCGATCACCGCCGTCTCGAGCGCGCACTCAAAACGGCCCAACTCGGCGCACATGGCCGCCACGAAGGCACCGAAGTCCGGGTCGTGCTCACCCGGCCACATGTTGCTGACGCACAGCACCCTCAGCGGATCGAGCATCACATCGTCCGCCACCCGGGGCGTCGCCCGCGCCGGTTCGCTCACGCCACCACCGCCCCGTCCGGATCGTCCTCGATGCCCCCACCGTCCGTCCGTCGGCGCTCCGACCGGTGCGAGGGGTCCTCCGGCGCGCGGGAACCCGCGACCGTCGACCCCCCGGCCAACGCCACCGCGCCGGCCGCCAGAACCCAGATGAACGGGTCCTCAAACAGGGCCGCGTACAGGAGGCTGTGCACCAGAATCCCCAGCAGGATGGCGCCCGCCGTCCAGCGCGCCCAGCCGGCCACACCCTCCTGGGCGAGCGAGCCGCGCACCACCGCCCAGCCCGCGCCCAGAATCAACGCCACAAACAGGGCGAAACCGACCCCTCCCCCCTCGCTCAGCACGGTCACCGGGGTGTTGTGCGAAATCACCACGCGAATCTTCGCCCGTTCGGTCTCGGTGAGGGTCTCCTCGTACTCCTTCGCGAACGCCCCCAGCCCGGTGCCCAGCAGCGGATCCTTCGCCCAGATCGTCAGGCCGCCGCGCATCAGGTCGAACCGCCCCTCGCTCACCCGCTCCATCCGGTTCATGTCGGTCGCCGCATGACGCACCTCGGAGCTGGCCGCGAAGGTCGCCGCCCCCACCACGATCAGCAGCACCGCGGCCACCGCCGTCACCCTCCGCGCCCCGGCGGCCCGGGCCGCCAGCAGCACGATGCCGATCATCAACATCAGGGTGCTCGAACGGGAATAGCTCACGAACAGACCGCCGGCCATCACCGCGCCGGCACCCGCCAGGGCGGCCAGCTCCCAGGTGCGCGTGCGCATCCAGGCCACCGCCAGACCCACCAACAGCGCCAGGGCGAGGTAACGCCCGAGGATATTCGGGTCGAAGAAGATCCCGTTCACCCGGTGGAAGCGGCTGTAGACGTTCGCCTGAATCAGCGTCTGGTTCCACCACAGCTCGCCGTTGATGTGCTGCCACAGCGCCACCAGCGCGGCCACCAGCCCCCCGGCCAACGTCACCACCGTCAGGGCGCCGAGCGCCCGCGCGCGCGGCCACCAGGCCACCACCAGGACGTACAGGAGGGTGAACGGCGCGAAGAAGCAGGCCAGCTTGATGCCGGCCTCCTGCCCGTCGGCGCTCCATGGGCTCGACAGGAACATGAACGCCACGAACGCGGCCAGCGGCACCGTCATGACCGGCGGACCGAAATCGCTCACCGGCGGAATGCGGCCGCGGATGCGACCCCACACCCAGGCCGCCAGCCCCAGCGCGATCAGCCCGTACAGCGGCACCAGCAGGTTCGCGTCGAGAGAGCCCACCTGCACCGGCAGGCGAATCGGCAGGGCCGCCGCCAACAGGCCGAACCACACGCTCGGGTGCGCCGACAGCAACCGGGCCACGATCAGGAAGACCGCCACCGCGATCACCAGACCGACCACCGCCGCGGCCGCGGCCGCGGGTGACCGCAGGCGTTCGAGCGCGGAGCGCACATCCTCGGCGGGGACCAACGACACCAGGATCAACACGGCCGCCGCCGCGAGCGCGCCGGCGCCCACCGCCCGCAGCCCCTCCCGGCGTGCCGAGGCGATCGGCCCGAGCGGCAGCAGCAGCGCCAGCGTCGCCAGGGCGCCCAGCACGACGCTCACATCGCGCAGCGCGCTCATCCGACACCCCCCAGGGGAATCAGGGCGACGGCCTCACCGTCGCCGGTGCGCGCCACCAGCCACAGCGCCGCCGGGTTCACACCGTGCGGGGTCACCGTCGCGGCGTGTCCGGCGCGCGTCGTCACCCGCGCCCCCACCCGCGGACCCAACGGCGGGGTGGAGGTGCGCCCCGGAATGCCCGTGCGCCGGCGAAACTCCAGCACCACCGGGGTGGTGGGGTCGAGCGGCGTCCCGTCGGTTGCGCGCAGCGTCACCCGCACCGCGGTGCGGGCCGCAGGCCGCGGTGGGGCAACCGTCCCGGCGATCCGGCCCACCCAGCAGGTCAGCTCGCGCGCGGTGCGGTTGCCGGCGCCGTCGGTGAGCCGTGCGCGCTCCAGGTACAGACCGGCCGGAACGGGACGCCCGCTTCGGGCCACTCCC
>DAOKZF010000209.1:0-3260 GCA_035325785.1 Miltoncostaeaceae bacterium | reverse complement strand
GCACTCCGGCGGGGTGGGCGGCCAGAGCGCGCCGTTCCCCGGCCAGTTTGGTCCGCCCGTAGGCGCCCAGGGGATTGGGCGGGTCATCCTCGGTGTAGGCGTCGCCCGCGCGCCCGTCGAAGACGTAGTCGGTCGACGGCAGAATCAGGGCGGCGGCCACCTCGGCCGCGGCTCGCGCCACGTTTTCGGGCCCGAGGGCGTTGACCGCCTCGGCCTGGGCCTCGTGTTCCTCGGCGGCGTCGACGTTGGTCCAGGCGGCCAGGTGGAAGATCGCCTCGGGGCGCACGTCGCGCACGCAGGCGCGCACCGCGTCGAGGTCGGTGACGTCGACGTCCAGGTCGACTCCGGTCACCTGGTGGCGCGCCGCCAGGTGGTCCATCAGGTCGTGGCCCAGCATGCCGGCGGCGCCGGTCACCAGCACTCTCATGCGTGTCCCCTTCGGTGCGGGATCAGATGAGGCCGACGGTGGACGAATCGCCGATCATGAAACGGTAGGCGCGCGGCTTCTCCTCGGTGCGGGCGATCACCACGTTGCGGCCGATCAGGCTGCTCTCGACCCGCGCGTCGAGCTGCTCCACGCGGCTGCCGGTCAGCAGGATGCTGTGCTCCACCTCGGCCGAGCGCACCACCACCCGGTCGGAGATCGAGGTGTACGGGCCGATGTAGGCATCCTCGATCACCGCGTCGGCCCCGATCACCGCCGGTCCGCGCACCGCCGAGTTCACCAGCCGCGCCCCGGGTTCGATCACCACCCGCCCCTCCACGGTGGTGTCGATCAGCTCGCCCTCGTTGCGGGGGACGATCACGTCGAGGATCAGCCGGTTCGCCTCGAGCATGTCGTCGATCCTGCCGGTGTCCTTCCACCAGCCGCTCACCTGGTGCGGTTCGACGCGCAGGCCCCGGTCGATCATGTGTTGGATGGCGTCGGTGATCTCCAGCTCGCCGCGCGCCGACGGTGTGATCGCCCGGGCGGAGTCGAGGATCGCCGAGGTGAACAGGTAGACCCCCACCAGGGCGAGATCCGATTTGGGCTCGGGGGGTTTCTCGACCAGGCGCGTGACCCGCCCGTCGGTGAGCTCGGCGACGCCGTAGGCGCGCGGGTTGGCGACCTGTTGCAGCAGGATCATGGCGTCGGCGTCGCCCGCCCGAAAACGCTCGACCAGACCGGTGATGCCGTCGCGCAGCAGGTTGTCGCCCAAGTACATCACAAAGGGGCTGTCGCCGAGGAAGTCGGCGGCGGTCAGCACCGCGTGGGCGAGCCCCAGCGGCTGCTGCTGGCGGATGTAGGTGACGTTGATGCCCAGGGCCGATCCGTCGCCGACCGCGTCGCGGATCTCCTGATGGGTGTCGCCGACGATGATGCCCACGTCGGTCACCCCGGCGTCGCGCAGCGCGTCGAGGCCGTAGAAGAGCACCGGCCGGTTGGCGACCGGCACGAGCTGCTTGGCGCTGGTGTGGGTGATCGGGCGCAGACGGGTGCCGGAGCCTCCCGACAGGACCAGTCCCTTGAGTGTCGCGGGCATCGGCGCAGGATAGCGAGCGTGGCCCGGGCGGGCGCCGGGGGCGCGGGGGACGTCGGCGGCGGGCGCCGGTTAGAGTCGGTTGCCGTGGAGTGTGATCGACCATCCGTCGCGCGAACCCTCCCTCGCGCGGAGCCCTCCGTCGCGGCGGTGGCCCGCCGACTGCGCGCGCGCCGGGAGCGGGTGAGGGTGTGCGTGCGGGCGGGCGCGGAACGGGTGGATGCCGAACGCTGGGCCGGCGCGTTGCGTCGGGCGTTGGCCGATGGCGACGACGCGGTCTTCGCGGTGACGGCGCTGCGGGTGCGCCCCGGTGAGCGCGGCGACGGTCCGGCGTTGCGTCGGGAGTTGCTCGCCACCGGCGACGATCTGGTGGTGTGGCTGGTGGCCGACGGCGATACGCCCGACCCGGCGCGGGTGGCGGCGTTGCTGGGGCCGCTGCTGGCCGACGAGGGGGTTGTGCACGTGGTCGGCGCGGCGCGCGGCGCGCCCGGCGACGATGACCCGTTGGAGGAGATCTGCGCGCGACCGCTGTTGGCGCTGCTGTACCCGGCCCTGGCCGGCCTGGCCCGCCCGCTCGCGCTCGAGGCCGCCGGGCGAGGCGGTGCGCTGCGGGATGCCGCCCGGTGTGACGGCGACCCCTTCGAGGTCGGCCTGTTGATCGACCTGCTGCGCGCCCACGGCCCCGCGGCCCTGGCCCAGGTGGAGCTGCCGGCGCGCGCCCACGGCCGAGGGACCCGCGGTTCGCTGGCCGAGCGGGCGACGACCCTCACGCGCACGGTGGTGGGCCGCCTGGCGGATGACGCCATCGACGGCCGCGATCTGCCGCGCCTCGATCACCGGGCCGTTGGGCGGGCGGTCGGGCGATGAGCGGCACACGGGCCGTGTACGTCGATTTGGATGGCACCCTGCTGGGCGCGGGAGGATCGCTGCTGCGCGACGGCGACGGGCGGTTCTCGCAGGACGGGGTGCGGGCGCTGCGGTTGCTGCACGAGGCCGCGGTGCCGGTGGTCCTGACCAGCGGGCGCAGCGCGTTGCGCCTGCGGATGGTGCGCGACCTGATCGGCGCCCAGGGGGTGCTGGCGGAGCTGGGCGCGTTGAGCGCCGGTTATCCGACGGCGCCGGAACAGACGGTGTTCGAGGCGATCCAGGCGACCGGTGTGCCGGACGCGCTGATGGCCGCCGAGCCGGGACTGTGGGAGCACCTGCCCGCCCGTCCGGGCCGCGAGGGGGGCCACGTGTTTGCCGGCGCGGTCAGCGACGGGGCCTTCGCGTTGGTCGAGCGCCTGTCGCAGGGCACCCTGCGCCTGGCCGACAACGGGCGCATCGGCGAGGGCGTGCACATCTTTCACCTGCTGCCGGCGAATGCCGGCAAGGCGCAGGCGGTGGCCGCCGATGTGATCGAGCGCGGCTGCGATGCGGAGGCCTGCCTGGCGATCGGCGATTCGCATCAGGATCTGATGATGGGCCGCTCGGTGGGCGCGATCGCGATCGTGGCCAACGGGGCGCGGGCCGATCCCGAGCTGGCGCGGATCGCCCCGTGGGTGACGGAGGGCTCTCATGGGGCGGGGGTGCGCGAGGCGGTGGAGCGGTGGTTGGCGGGCGATGCCCCGCCGTGCGCGCTGGACTGAGGGGCCGAGAGGCCGCCCCGGGGGGGTGCGATCGTGCGGTTATCCGCCGCCCGGCACGAAGGCGCTCTCGCCCACGACCACCTGGGGCAGGGGCTGGGGTTTGCTGCAGTCG
>DAOKZF010000208.1:1334-3261 GCA_035325785.1 Miltoncostaeaceae bacterium | reverse complement strand
CCCGGAAAACCCCCCCCCGGAACCCCGGGGGGTCAAAAAACCCGCCGGCGGGGGCCCCCCCGCCTCCCCGCGAACGGATCGCCGACCCCCCCCAACACACCTTGGTGAGCGCACTACCGCCGCTCACACCACCGTGAACTCGACCAACGCCGCCTCCACACCCCTACACCACACCCGCGAGGCGATTCCCAGAGCTTGTTGCACGATCCGGGCTAACCGAGTCGCACGACCCAATCGGATCCCGCCCGCTCGAGCTCAGCCGGGCGGCGGGAACCCGATCATCACCGCCACCGCCACCAACAGGGCCGCGCCCACCGCCAGTTCGGCGCGGATGCTCACCGACAGACGGTGCGCGGCACCGCGATCGTCGCCGGCGAGCCTCAGCGCCGCGCGCTCCAGGCGTGGATGCAGCACGAAGCGGTTGCCGGCCCCAAAGCCCAGCAGCACCACGAACAGCACCAGTTTCACCAGCAGCGCCCGTCCGTAGTCGGTGGAGAACAGGTCGCCGACCGCGCCTAACTCGACCAATGCGCGATAGATGCCGGTGACCGTCAGCACGGCCACCGCCCCCAGCGCCAGCGCCAAAAAGCGCCCGCCCACCCCCGCCATCAACCACACCCGCTCCGGCTCCGCGAGCCGACGCCCCAGAAGCCCGGCGCACACCACCAGGCCGGCGAGTCCTCCCAACCAGGCGGCCGTCGCGAGGCTGTGCACCGCATCGATGCCGGTGTTCACCACGTGGTCCTTGCCGCTGCCCGCATGCCCGCCGAAGCTGATCGCCACCAGGGCAACGCCCGCACCGAGCGCCCCCGCGTACAGGAGACCGAGTTGGGGAAAGCCCCACCGGTCGACCCGGCGCGCACCCAACGCCAGAGCACCGGCCGCAAGCGCCCACCCGGCCACCTGCCACCACCACGCCACCCCGAACCGGGTATCGCTCAGAAGTTCTCCCAGGTCTCCCCATCCGGCGCGCAGCGCCCACAGCAGGGCGAGCGGCGACATGAGCAGCCCGACCGCCCAGGCGACCAGGCCCACAGCCGCGGCCCGCCGCCACGCGCCGGCGACCGCCGCCACCGCCTCCCCCACCGCGGCGCGCACGCGTTCGGCCTCGCGCTGACCACCGCCGGGCGGACGCAATCCGCCCACGCGCAGAACCGGCAGCAGCACCCCGATGACCAGCACCAGCATTCCCCCGAGCGCCAGCGGCCCGATCAGGGTGAGAACGCGGGCCGTGAGCATCGGCGCCCCGTTCGCGCCGGCGCGGCCCTCGTCGGCCTGATCGCCTCCCGTCAGGATGCCGGCCACAGATGCCGCCCCGGTTGCCGGATGTCCGTCCTCACCCAGCACCCGCCAGACGACCACCGCCGCCGCGGTCGCCGGTCGCTCGAGCGCCACCACCGCGGCCCGCGGATCGCGCGCGTCGCGCACGGCGACACCCGAGATCACCCGTCCGTCACCCTCGCGCACCACCAGGCGCAGGAAGGCCTCCTCCAACGGGGTCGAAAACGTCACGCGCACCTGCCCCGCCGTCGCGCCGACCCCGGTCAGTTCCGGATGCGCGCCCGCCGGTTGAGCCCCGACCAGCAGAACCCAGACGCACAGCGTCAACGCCACGACCACCGGCGAACCCCACCGCCGCCCACGCCGCCGCCGCTCGGCGCCCAACGGCCACCGCCCCAGGTCCCCCACCATCTCCCCCGCATCGCCTTTCGTCGAACCGTTCACCGGCGCGCGGGCCCACCCGCCAGGTCGTACAGATCGCCCAGCGGCAGATCGGCGCCCGACAGCACCGCCGGGCGATCGCCCACCGTCCAGGTGACCACATTGCGCAGGTCACCCTCGGATCCATACAGAAGAACACCCTCCCGGCCGGTCCGCCCGAAGCCGGTGATGATGTTCCCGGCATGGGCAGGCTGCAGCTCGAAGA
>DAOKZF010000208.1:0-1324 GCA_035325785.1 Miltoncostaeaceae bacterium | reverse complement strand
CAACGGCGGGCCGTCCAACTCACCGTAAACCACGCGATGGCCGGCCTTCTCCCACACCACCGCCACCCAATCGCGCCCGTGCAGGCGCCCGTCCCAGATGGCCACCGACCGCCAGCCGGCCGCGCTCGCCCGCTGCGAGAAGGCGCTGGCCGGCACCGCGCGATGCAGGAGGGTCTCGCGCTTGGGCGCGTCGATCCGCGCCTGTTCGGCAGCGAAGTCGTCCACCATGCGCCGGGCATCGACCCCCTGGGGCCAGGCGAACCAGGCCGCCAGGGCAATCGCGCACAGGATCACCGCACCGGCCAGCAGGTTGCCGGTGCGGGAGCGTCGCCCCGGACGCTCGGAATCGGATGTCGGGTCGTCTCGCCTCGCGATCGGCCCAGTCTGACACCACCGCCCGCCGGACGGACGCCACTAACATGGGCGCCCATGAGGATGCTCGCCGCCCTGCGGACCCCCACGACGCTCGCCGCCCTGGGCGCGCTCAACCTGCTTCTGCTGTGGCTGATAGTCCCCTCGGGGGCGATCGTGCGCCTGACCGCCTCGGGGCTCGGCTGCCCCGACTGGCCGCTGTGCGGCGGCGAGGTTGTCCCGGCCACCGGCCTTCACTCGGTGATCGAATACACCAACCGGCTCCTGTCGGGCGTGGTGGTGATCGTGGCGGTGCTCACCGCCCTCGCCGCCTGGGCAACCCCGGGTGCCGCCCGGGCGATCCGCGGCTGGACGCTCGCCGCCGCGCTGGCGTCGGTCGGTCAGGCGCCGCTGGGCGCGATCACCGTTCTGTCCGGCCTGCACCCGCTGGCGGTCGGCTCGCACTTTCTGCTGTCGATGGTCGCGTTGGCGTGCGGCACGCTCGCCTGGTTGCACATCCGCGACCGACGCGCCGGCCGGCGACGCCTCTGGGACGCGCGCCGTGGCACGTTGGCCGGGCTGGTGCTCGCCGGCGCGATCACCGTGCTCACCACCGGCGTGATCGTGACCGCGGCCGGCCCCCATCCCGGCGACGCGGATGTGGTGCGTCGCTGGGGCCACCTGACCGAACTGGCCAGCATCCACGTGCGCAGCGCGTTCGCGTTCGTGGCGGTCGCAACGGTCATGGTCGTCTGGCTATGGCGCGAGGGCGGCCTCGACCGGCTCACCGCCCGCCTCACCGGCGCCGCGCTGGTGCTGTTCGCCCTTCAGATCACCCTGGGCGAGATTCAGTACCGCAACGGCCTGCCCTGGCAGGTGGTGGCCGCGCACGTGAGCGTCGCCGGACTGCTCTGGGCGGTGATGGTCGCGCTGTGCTGGGGGATCATCCGCCCCGCCACCCGCGACGGCGTCG
>DAOKZF010000207.1:0-3280 GCA_035325785.1 Miltoncostaeaceae bacterium | reverse complement strand
AGCATCGGAGTGCGCGTGGCACCCGATGGCCACCGGGATCCCGGCTGGTTCAGGCCGCCAGGTCACCCACTTCTATGCCCGAAGAGCCACAATTGAGCTTCGTGGCAATGGCGACAAGCAAGATCTCTGACGGAAGGACCAGTGACCGGCGATCTCGGGGCGAAAAGCCCTACGACACGAAGAATTCATGTCCCCGGAGTGGTGGGATTTCGACCGCGCTGGCCAGCAGCGGGTACTCCCGCAGGTGTCGGCGTCGAGTCAGCAGTTGGCCAGTGCCGCCGAGGAGTTGGCGCAACTGGTGAGCACGTTCCGCATCTGACGCTCCGGCGTCCATGCGTTGGTTCGGTGCCGGGGACAGCCGCCGCGCTGCCCCCGGCACCGACGTTTCTCTGCCGGTGCCCGGCCGGTCGCTACCGGCCGGTGGCGTCCGCGAGACTCGGGTCGAGCCAGGCGAACACCTCGGCCGGCGGCTCCCCGATACCGGGGTGATCCATGGCCGCCTGCGGCCAGTCGATCAGCACCCTGCGCACCGGCCAGCGGCCGATGTGGGTCGGCAGCTCGCTGCCGACTCCCGCCAGGTGGGCCGCATAATGCGGGGCGCGCTCCTTCAACCACTCTCGCCGCTGAGTCCCACCCTCCTCGGTGATCTCCACGGCCCAACGGGCGGTGCGCCCGAACAGCTTCTGATCGCGTTCGATGCTGACCACCGTCGCCCGGATCGGACGTCCCCGCCTGCGGGCCTTGGCGGCCGCCGTGAAGCGCTCATCCACGATCCCCTCGGCCGGAGGCTTGCCCAGCAGCGTGGGCTCACCGTTGTGCCCGCCACAGGTTTCCGGCCAGTCGATCACCGCATCCTTGCCGTCGTGGCGCACCGCCACCGGCATCCCGATGCGCACCAGGGAATCCGGGTGCAGGACGTCGCGGGTCCCGCAGGTGAACACCGTCGCCCCCTCGACCTCGAGGCGATAGTCGTTCACCCAGACCTCCTGCTCGTCGTGGCCGACCTTGTGCACGCGGATGCCGGTGATCCGTCCCCGCCCCGGTTCGCCGTTGTTGAACAACTTGCGCCCCTGCCAGGCGCCGGTGAGAGCGCGCATCCATCCTCCCGATCGTCGGCGTGATCGGCCGGGCCCATCGACCCACGCCGCCCGTTCGCATGCCTCACCGTGGCACCATAGCCGCATGCCGAACGCCCGCCCGCCGGCCACCGGATCGCCCGACCCCGCGGCGATGATCTGCCTGCTGGATCTGGACGCGTTCTTCTGCGCCTGCGAGGCCGCCCGGGATCCACGCCTGCGCGAGCGGCCCTTCTGCGTCGGCGGCAGCCCCGATGGGCGCGGGGTGGTGGCCACCGCCAGCTACGCCGCGCGCGCGTTCGGCGTCGGCTCGGCCATGGCCAGCGCCGAGGCTCGTCGGCGCTGCCCCGACCTGGTCTTCCTGCGGCCCGACATCGCCCACTACCGCGATGTCTCACGGCGAATCTGGCGGGCCCTGCAGGAGGCCTCCCCCGCGGTGGAGCAGACCGGTATCGACGAGGGCTACCTGGCGGTTCCGCCGGGGGAGCCCCCGGAGCGCTTCGCCCAACGATTGCAACACACGGTCGCCCGGGTGGCCTCCGTCACCTGTTCGGTGGGGGTTGCGCGGGTGAAGGTGGCGGCGAAGATCGCCGCCGACCAGCGCAAACCGGCGGGGATCACGGTGGTGATGCCCGGTCGCGAGGAGGCGTTCCTGGCGCCGTTGGCGGTCGAGCGTCTGCCGGGGGTTGGTCCGAAGACCGCCGCGCGCCTGCGGGCCGCCGACATCACCACCATCGGGCGGCTCGCGGCGCTCACCGACCAGGACCTCGCGCGTCTGGTGCCGGGCCGCCACGGGGCCGATCTGCGCGCCCGGGCGCGGGGCGACGACCGACGGGCGATCATCACCGATCCGCCCGAGCCGATTCAACTCTCGCGCGAGGAGACCTACGAGCGCGACATCCGCCGCTTCTCCGATCTGGAACGGGAACTGGGCGGACTCGCCGGGCAGGTCGCCACCCGTTTGGCGGAACGCTCCCGGGCGGGTGCCACGATCGTGGTGAAGCTGCGTTACGCGAAGGACTTTCGCACCATCACGCGCTCCCACACCCTGCCGGCGCCCACCCAGGACGGCGCCCTGATCGCCCACCACGCCCGGCGTTTGGCGCGTGAGGCGCTGAGGGAGCGCCCTGGGCATCTGCGATTGCTGGGCGTGGGGGTCGCGGGGCTGGTTGCCCACTGGCAGCTGGTGCTCGACGACCCCGCCATCTGACGGGCGGGCGGTGCCTCAGTCCGCGCCCGAGGCGGACTCCAGGCGGGCGATCTGGGCATCGCTCAACCCCACCAGCGGGGCGCGCATGAACTCGGTCACATGTTCGGCACCCGTGGCGCTCACCAGGGCCGCCGCCACCGTTGGGCGGCAGATCAGCCAGGCCAACGCCACCTGTGCAGGGGTCGCTCCGCACTCGCCGCCCACTCGGTCCAGAGCCGCCAGCACCCGTTGGCCGGCGGGGCTGTCGGCCAGCGCCTGAGCGCCGGCGGCGCGCACGCCCGGGGGAGGAGCGGCACCGGGGCGGTACTTGCCGGTGAGAAACCCGCCCGCGAGGGCCGGGGAGGGCACCCCCGCCACCGCCTGGTCCCGGCACACCGCGCGCATGCGCCCCTCAAACGGTGTGCGCTGGATCAGGTTGTAGGCGGGCTGGAGCACCGCATAGGGCGCCCACCCCTCGCGGGCACAGATCTCCCGCGAGCGCTCCAGGCGCTCCGGCGGCAGGTTTGAGGCCCCGAGATGGGCCACCGCTCCCTCGGCCACCAGCTCGTTGAGCGCGCCGAGCGTCTCGGTGAGCGGCGTGTCCGGATCGTCCTCATGCGTGTACAGCAGGTCGATGCGCTCGACCCCCAGGCGTTCGCGGCAGTCGGCCACCCAGGGGAGGATCTGCGCGCGGCGCAGCCCCTTGGCGAAGCGCCCGCCGGCCATCCCGATCTTGGTCGCGATCACCACGCGCTCGCGCATCCCCGGTCGCGCGGCCCACCATTGGCCGATGATCGCCTCCGATTCGCCCCCCTCGCGACCCGGCGCCCACCCGGGGTAGGTGTGGGCGGTGTCGATCAGGTTGCCGCCGGCGGCGACGTAGGCATCGAGCACCGCGAAGGCCGCCTCGCGTTCGGCGCTCCAGCCGAACGTGTTCGTGCCCAGCCCGATGGGATGCACCGTCAACCCGGTGGTGCCCAACCGGCGACGCGGCGCCGTCGGCGCGCTCACAGGC
>DAOKZF010000206.1:0-3282 GCA_035325785.1 Miltoncostaeaceae bacterium | reverse complement strand
AACGGCACCTGATTGGGAGGCGGAGGCTGAGCGCTCGTGGTTTCGGGTGGCGCGGTGGGAGTCGTCTGGGTGGGGGTGGTGGGGGTTGTGGGAGTCGCCGGCTCGGTGGGGGTCGTGGGCTCCGGCCCGCTGCTGACGGTGATCGTCACCCGCGATCCACGCGGGGCGTTCTGCAACGGCGGCGGGCTCTGATCGATCACGATCCCGGCCGGTTTGCTGCTGGACGTGGTGGTGGTGCTGACGGCGAAACCCAGGGTGCCGAGCTTGGCCTCCGCATCGGAGGCGTAGTTCCCGATCACGCTCGGCACGGCGATCGTGTCGGGCTCCGGCGCCTCGGCCAGCACGATGTCCACGCTGTCGCCCCGCGCGATCTTCTGCCCCTGGCCGGGGCTCTGCCCGATCACCAGACCGGGAGCGGCCAGGTCGCTCTCGCGGGTGCTCACCCCGCCCAGCACCAGACCCGCGTCCTTCAGCGAGGCGCGCGCCTGATCCTGGGTCAGGCCGTTGAGATTCGGCACCACGACGTCGGCCGGCCCGGTGGAAACGATCAGGGTCACCGTCGCATTCCGCGCGGCCTGTGATCCCCCGGGCGGGTCCTGGCGGATCACCAGCCCCTCGGCGACCGTATCGTCGGCCTGTTTGACCACCTTCACGCTGAAACCGGCCCGGATGATGTCGGCCTGAGCAGAGGTCGTATCGTTGCCGACCACGTCGGGCACGGTGATCAATCCGGTACCGGCGCTGACGAACATCGTCACGGTGCTGTTGCGGTCGGCCCGCTCGTTCGCCGGAGGATCGGTGCGGATCACCCGCCCACGGGCCACGGTGTCGTCGGCCTGGTTGCGCGACACCACCGTGAAGCCCGCCTTCTCCAGCGTGGAACGCGCCGCCGCGGCGGGCATATTGGTGACGTCGGGCACGGGCACGGTGTCGCCACCGCCGCCGCTCGACAGCAGGGCGAACGCTCCGCCGACCACGATCAACAGCGCGACCACGGCGGCGGCGATCCACCATCGACGTCGGTGGCGCGCGGGCGGTTCGGGCGGTGCCACAGGGGCGCCCCGCGGCGCCTGCACGCGCGTGGTGGCGGTCGGCTGGGCGGCCATCACCCGGGTTGCGCCCTCCGCGTCGCCCCGGATGGCCCCGACCGGCGGAATGATGCGGGTCGCGCCGGTGCCCCCATCGATCTGGGCGCGCACATCGAGCAGCGCGCGCGAGACCCCCTCGCCGGTGCGATAACGCCCCGACGGACGCTTGGCGAGGCTGTGCAGGACAACCCCCTCCAACGCCGGGGGGATCCCGGGGGCGAGGTCCGACGGCGGGGTCGGCGGATCGCTGATCTGTTTCATCGCGACCGCCACCGGCCGGTCGGCGTCGAACGGCACCCGTCCGGTCAGCATCTCGTACAGCACGATCCCGGCGGCGTAGCAGTCGCTGGCCGCGGTCACATCGTCGCCGCGGGCCTGCTCCGGCGACAGGTACTGCGCGGTGCCGATCACCGAGCCGGCCTCGGTCATGCCGCTCTGCGCCCCGGCACGCGCGATGCCGAAGTCGGTCACCTTCAGCTGGCCGTCCTCGCTCAGCAGGACGTTCTGCGGCTTGACGTCACGGTGGATCACATCGCGCCGATGGGCGGCACCCAGCGCCGCGAGAATCTGCAGCGCGTTGTCGATCGCCTCCAGGGGCGGCAGCGGCGCCCGCTCGCGGATGACCCGCTTCAGGTCGGGGCCGGGCAGGTACTCCATCACGATGTAGTAGGTGCCGTCGGCCTCGCCGCGATCGTAAACGGCGACGATGTTCGGGTGGTTCAGCCCCGCGGCGGCCGACGCCTCCCGGCGGAAGCGCTCCACGAACTGCGGATCGTCCGCGAACCGGTCCGAGAGCACCTTGATCGCCACCTGGCGGTCGAGCAGCCGGTCGTGGGCCAGGTGCACCCGCGCCATCCCGCCGGTACCCAGGCGCGGACCGAGTTCATAGCGATCGCCGATCAGATCGCCGGGCCGAAAGCTCATCGGGTCCCCCGATTGGAAGAAGGGCTCACGTGATCTCCAGGGCGGCGCGCATCACGTCGGCGGCGACCGGAGCGGCCACCGAACCACCCTGGCCAGGGGTGGCTTCCACCAGCACCGCGACCGCCACGCGCGGGTTGTCCGCCGGGGCGAAACCGATGAACCAGGCGTTGTTCAGCAGCGGATCGCCGGTCTCCGCGGTGCCGGTCTTACCGGCCACCGTCACGCCGACGTCCACCAGCGCCGCCTGGGCTCCGGTGCCGTCACGCACCACATCGGTCATCATCTTGGTCAGGTCGGCGGCAACCTGTGGGCTGACCGCCTGGCCGAGCTGCACCGGATCGTTGCGGCGCACCACCTGCCCGGACCGGTCGACGATCCGGCTCATCAACTGGGGCTGCATCAGCACGCCCCCGTTCGCGATCGCCCCGGCGACCATCGCCATCTGCAGCGGGGTCGCGATCAGCTTCTCCTGGCCGATCGCCAGACGCGCGGCGTCCTCGCCCCGCTGGGCGTTGGGCAGCAGGGTGGTGCCCTTGTAGCGGCCGGAGGCGATCACCTCGCCCGGCGGCAGGTCGATGCGGGGGCGCTCTCCGAAGCCGAAGGCGCTCATCCGCGTGCCGAGCCTGTCGGCTCCCAGGGTGTCGCCGATTTCGGCGAAGGTGGTGTTGATCGAATTGGTCAGCGCCTCGGTGGGGGGGTTGGGGGGGGGGAGGGCCCCAGCGCCAGAATTTTTTGACGGGCCCGCCGGGGGTCGCGTAGCTGGAGCCGCCCTTGAAGCGGCTGGTCGGCGTGTACACGCCGCTCTCCAGCGCCTCACCGGCCACCACCACCTTGAAGGTCGACCCGGGTGCATCCCGGCTGGCGGTGACCCGGTTCACCAGCGGCGAATCGGGTTGGGAGGCGACGCGGTCGAACCGCCCGTCGGCGATCTCCTGCAGGTTGAAGGTGGGCGATGAGGCCGCGGCCAGAATCGCGCCGGTGCGCGGATCAAGGGCGATCACCGCCCCCTTCTGACCGGACAGGGCCTGCTCGGCGGGCACCTGCACGCGCGTGTCGAGGTTCAGCCACAGGTCGGCGCCCCGCTTCTCGCGCAGGTTCAGCCGACGCAGCAGCGGCTCGGCGCCGAAACTGCCGGCCAGATAGCGGTCGTACACGGCCTCCACCCCGGTCTTCCCGGTCTGGAGGGGCGAATAGCCGATCGTCTGCGCGGCGAGGGCCTGTTGGGGGTAGCGGCGCTGATAGGTGATCTGGCCATCGCGGCGCACCGCCC
>DAOKZF010000205.1:0-3291 GCA_035325785.1 Miltoncostaeaceae bacterium | reverse complement strand
CGGACGCCCGGTTGAGTATGAAGACGCCGACCGCCGCGATGGCCACCAACACCAGCACCCCAGCCACGATCCAACGCACCGCGCGTCCACGAAGCATGCGGGCCTCCCCCGGTCGTCTGTCTTTCCTTGTGAGACTCCCAGAGTGGCGCCCGACGCGTCAAGCGGGCCGGTGGGTGCCGTCGGAACGGCGAGCCGGCACCCGGGCAGGTGAGGGCCGCCCGCCGCCGATCAGCGGCGGTGGGCGCTCCCGGAAATCGCGCCGATCAGGGTCTGGATCACCACGTTCACGAACCAGATCACGATCGTCGCGCCGACGTAGGTCCAGAAGCCCGTGATCGTGAAGTCGGGCGTCAGCCATTCCGCCAGCCCGAGCATCGCCACATTCAGCAGGAAGTAGGCGATCCCGAACGTCACGACGATCAACGGCAGCGTGAGCAACGCCAAGATCGGCTTCAGGAAGCCGTTGCCCAGCGCCAGGATCGTCGCACCGAGCACCAACGGCCACCAGCGAGCGATCGACACGCCGTCGAACAGACCGTCGACCACGATCAGCGCCACCATGTTGATACCGGCCGAAACGATCAGCCAGACGATGAAGGACGGGGCCGGCGGGGACTCCCGCGCCCAGACGATTACCTCAGGATCACGATGTTCCATGCGGCGAGCTTACAGGCGCGTGACCCGTGACCTGCGGCTCAAGTTGTGCGTGCGGCGGCCGATAACCCGGGGACCCAGACGTATGAGCGACGCCGCATGGGGTTGCGGGAAGGGGCGGCGGGGAATGAGGGTTGTGGCGGTCGATCGTCTGACCCCCGGGATGCGTTTGGGTCGGGCGGTGTTCTCACACGTCGAGGGCCACCGCCATCCGCTGCTGGCCGAGGGCATGGCCATCGGTCCCGGCATGCCCGCCGCCCTCAAGCGCGCCGGCGTGGGGGCCGTCTACATCGACGACGACCTGAGCGAGGGGATCGCTCCGCTCGCCCTGTTGCCACCGGAGGTGCGCGAGGAGGCCATCGGCGAGGTGACACGCGTCTTCGACCACGGACTGTGCGACCGCCAGACCGTCCGGGTCGGCTCGCAGCAACTCGAGCGCATTCAGTCGACGGTGACCAATGTGCTGGCGGCCATCCGGGCCTCGGGCGGGATCGCGTCCTCGTTGGCGGGCCTCCAAAGCTTCGACCAATACACGCTGGAACACTCGGTCAACGTGATGACGCTCGGCCTGGCGGTCGGTGACGTCGTCATGCGCACCGACGGGTGGTCGGACTGGCGCGGCACCCAGCGGCGGGACAGCCGCGACGAACGTCTCACCGCCCTGGGGGTCGGCCTTCTGCTGCACGACATCGGCAAGATGGCCGTCCCCGCAGACATTCTCAACAAGCCGGGTCGCCTCACCGACGAGGAGATGGCGATCATGCGTGAACACCCCACCGTTGGGGTGCAGATGGTCGACGGGGAGTCGCTCTCGGCACTCAGCCGTTCGGTGATCCTCTCCCACCACGAGCGCCACGACGGCTCCGGCTATCCCGCGGGGCTGCGCGGCGATGCCATCCACCTGCACGCCCGCGTGGCGGGCATCGTGGACGTCTACGACGCCATGTCCAGCACCCGCGTCTACAGCGCCGCCCGCCCGGCGCACATCGCCTGGGAGATGGTCATCGGGATGGCCGGTCAGGGATTCGCCCTGCCGATCGTGCGGGCTTTCGCCGAAGCGATCGTCCCCTACGCCGAGGGGCTCACCGTCCAGCTCAGCGACGGCAGCCAGGCGATTGTGGCGCGCAACTCCCCCGGGCGAGGCTCACGCCCGGTGGTGAGGGTGATCACCGATCCTCTCGGGCGGCGCATCACCCCCCACGAGATCGATCTGGCCGACCACGCCGACCTCGCGATCGAAACGGGCGTCGGCGACGTCGGTGATCCAGTGGTCGCCGACGAGCAGGCCGCCTCGTCCTGAGGGTTGGCGGATCGCCGATCGCGGTCGGCGTGCGCTCGACGCGACGGCGGAACACCGCATGCGCGTCGACCGAGATCACCCTCCGAAAGGACTTGGGTTGACCTGATCGGACGCCGATATATCCCCGGACGCACCCGGTGCGAGAACCCGGCCGGACCTTGGAGGGGGATTCCCAATCATGCGGATCGTGTCCGTGAGCCATCTGGTCCCCGGGATGCGTCTGGCTCGATCCGTGCACCCGCGTTTCGACGGAATCCGCGCGCCGCTGCTGGTGGGCGGGACACGGATCGGGCCCGGAATACCGGAGGCCCTGCGGCGGGCCGGCATTCGCGCGATCTACATCGAGGACGGCCCGGGCGAAGGGATCGAGCCGACGACGGTGCTGCCGCCGGAGGTGCGTGAGGAGGCCATCGGGGAGGTCACCCGTGTTTTCGACCGGGCGCTCACCGAGAGCGAGACGGTGGTGGTCGACCAGCGCGAAATCGAGCGGCTGCACGGGGTCGTCGATCGTGTGCTGGGCGCCATTCGCGGCTCCGGCGGCCTGGCCTCGTCGCTGGCCGGCCTGCAGGGGTACGACCACTACACCCTCGAGCACTCCGTCAACGTGATGACGTTCGGCTTGGCGATCGGCGAGGTTGCTCTGGCGCAGCGGCGCGAATCGGACGCGCGCCCGGCCCCGGGCGACGGCGGCCGCGGTGATCTGATCGATCTGGGTCTGGGGCTCCTGCTGCACGACATCGGGAAGATGGCGGTCCCCACCGCAATCCTGAACAAGCCCGGTCGCCTCACCGACCGAGAGATGGCGATCATGCGCGAGCGCCCCGCGACCGGCGTGCGGATGGTTGACGGTGAATCGCTGTCGAGCGCCAGTCGGGCCGTGATCCTCAGCCACCACGAACGCCACGACGGCAGCGGGTATCCGGAGGGTCTGGTTGGCGATGACATCCCGCCGTCCGCGCGGATCGCCGCAATCGCGGACGTCTACGACGCGATCTCCAGCGACCGTCCGTACTGCGCCGGCCGGCCGGCGCATGTGGCGTGGGAGATGGTGGTCGAAATGGTCGATCGGGGCTTCCCTCGGTCGACGGTTCAGGCCTTCGCCCAGGTGGTGATGCCCTATCCCGAGGGTACCGGGGTGCGCCTCAACGACGGTCGCGAGGCGATCGTGGTGCGCAACGTCCCCGGGCACGGTTCGCGTCCGGTGATCCGACTGGTCACGGACGAGGAGGGCGAGCCGATCGTCCCCCAGGAGATGGATCTCGCCGACCACGGCGACCTGGCGATCGCGGCACCGCTCGACGATCTGGGCGCAGGGGTCGCCCGGGAGTGAGCGGCCC
>DAOKZF010000204.1:786-3322 GCA_035325785.1 Miltoncostaeaceae bacterium | reverse complement strand
ATGCAGTTGTGGAAGTAGCGGACGGTCAGTTCGCGGAATCGCCCGGTCTGGTGGACGGCCGAGAAGAGCCGGTCGGCCAGGGAGGCGTGTTCGTCCATCGATCCGCCCACATCGAGCAGCAGCAGCACCCGCACCTGGTTGCGCCGAGGCCGGCGGAACACCAGGCGCAGCTGTCCGCCGTGGTCGGCGGTGGCGGCGATGCTGGCGTCGAGGTCGAGTTCGGTGGCCGGGCCCTCCAGGCGGGTGGTGAGGCGGCGCAGGCGGCGCAGGGCCAGCCCCATCTCGCGCACACCCAGGGTGCTGTCGGTGCGGTATTCGCGAAAGCGTCGTTCGCCGGCCACCTGGGCGGCGGTGCGGTGGCGGCTCTGCCCGCCGATGCGGATGCCGCCCGGATGCCAGCCGGAGTGGCCGAAGGGCGAGGTGCCGCCGGTGCCGATGTGACGGTCGCCGCCGTGGTGCGCCTCGGTCTGGTTGGCCAGGCGCTCCTGCAGCCGGCGGCGCAGTTCGTCGAGGTCGAGGCGCGAGAGGGCGCGGTCGATCTGCGCCCGTTGGGCGTCGGTCAGTTGCAGGGCCTCGGGGTGGGCATCGAGCCATTGCCACACCCGGTCGGCGATCGCGTCGTCGGCCTGCTCGACCCCGCCGAAGTAGTCGGCGAAGGCCAGGTCGTAGTCGTCGAAGTGGCGCTCGTTTTTCACCAGCAGCGCGCGGGCGAGGCCGTGGAAGCGGGTGAGGCTCGAGTCGGCCAGGCCGCGCCCGAGGGCATCCTGCAGCGCCAGCCATTCGTCGATGGCCACCGGCACCCCGTACGCCCTCAGGGTGTGAAAGAACCCCTCAAACACTCCTCAGACGCGCCGCGGATCGACGAGGGGGATCCGGAGGCCAACCGCCGCATCGCACAGGCGCCTGTCGAAGCACAGGAGCTCGTCAACATCCTCGCCCAAGACCACGATGGTGGCGAGATGGATGGCGTCCAAGCTGCGCAGTCCGGAATTCACCTCAATGGCCTTTTGAACGACATCCTCGTCGATCGAAACCTGATGGATGCGGTCCAGAAGCCGATTGATGATCCGGCTCTCGATGTGGAGACGCGAAGCGACGGCGTGCAGTTCGATTGCGAGTAGGCGGGACGACACGAGATCCCCCGCCTCGGCAACGAATCGGCGGACCGTATCGGCGTCCGGCTCGTCGGTTCTCAGCAGCTTGACGACCGCGGATGTATCCGCGTAAATCATGCGCGGTCGGCGCGCAGGTCGTCGATGATCTGGTGCGTTGGTGTACCGAGCGGGATGGGCGCGATATCGACGGGGCCCGTGTAGGTCGCCTTTCGAACTCTCCCGCTGGCGACGAGTCGATCCCAGTGTGTGGGTTCACTTGGAACGATCTGGGCGATCGGGCGGCCGCGGTCGGTGATGACGAGTCGCTCGCCGGCGCGCACACGGTCCAAGACGGCTTTGGTTCGCTGATTGAGCTCGGTGACCGTGATGTTCGGCATGGGCTCACGGTAGCACTGATCTAATAGATCTAATAGACCGACGTGGTCGGCTACAGGGCCGGTCGGTGTGCGCGCAGGGCGAGGTGGCGGCGGGTGACCTCCAGGTCCTGGGGGGTTTTGAGCACCACGCCCAGGAAGGGCATTTCGGCCAGGATGCGCTCGGGGTCGATCCCGCCGAGGGCGAGGGCCTGTACCCAGTCGATCAGCTCGCTGGTGGAGGGGCGCTTGGCCAGTCCGTCGAAGCGGCGCAGGGTGTAGAAGGCCTCCAGGGCGGCGTCGATCAGGGCGTCCTCGATGTTCGGGTGGTGCACCCGCAGGATTTCGGCCATCTGGTCGGGGTCGGGAAAGGCGATGTAGTGGAACACGCAACGGCGCAGGAAGGCGTCGGGCAGTTCCTTCTCGGCGTTGGAGGTGATGATCACCACCGGGCGCTGCCGGGCGCCGATGGTCTCGCCGGTTTCCGGGATGTGGAAGCTCATACGGTCGAGCTCCCACAGCAGGTCGTTGGGGAACTCCAGGTCGGCCTTGTCGATCTCGTCGATCAGTAGCACCACTCGCTCGGGGGCGGCGAAGGCCTCGCCGAGGCGGCCCAGGCGGATGTAGCGAGCGATGTCGGCGGGGTTGCCCTCGCCGAACTGGCTGTCGTAGAGCCGCTGGACGGTGTCGTACACGTACAGGCCGTCCTGGGCGCGGGTGGTGGATTTCACCCCCCACACGATCAGGTCCATGTTGAGGTTGGCGGCGACCGCTTCGGCGAGGCGCGTCTTGCCGGTGCCGGGCTCGCCGCGGATCAGCAGGGGGCGCTGGAGGGTCACCGCCACGTCGACCGACGCGCGCAGGTCGTCGGAGGCGATGTAGTCGGCGGTGCCGGTGAAGGATGCGTTGGTGTTCACGCACCTCATCCTAGGCGCCCGCATGCGGGCGGGGCCGCGAGGGCGCCTCGGTCAGCCGCGCCGGTGGGTGCGCCGGTAGAGGCTGCTGCCGGCGCCGCCGAGCACCAGCAGACCGCCGATGGTCGTGAGCACGACGAGCGCCAGCGGCGGG
>DAOKZF010000204.1:0-776 GCA_035325785.1 Miltoncostaeaceae bacterium | reverse complement strand
CCGCGGCCCCGGCGGGGGGGGGGGGGGCGGCTGGGGGCCGCCCGCCGCCCCCCCCGAGACCCACCACCCGTCCGTGGCTGGAGAGGACCCGGGGCGCCGGGGGCGGGCCGCCGCTGTCGGCGATCAGGCGCGGTTGGGGCAGCACGCCGAGTGGGTCTCGGTCGGGGGAGCCCGGGGCGTCGCCGCGGGCGTCGCGGCCGAGCAGTTCGTGGTCGAGCGCCTCGGTGATCGCCGCGGAGAGTCCCGCGTACTGGGGGTCGCCGTCGGCCGCGGCGAGGGCGGCCTTCAGGTCGCCGATGCTGTGCGGGCGGTCGATCACGCCGTTGTCGAGGTAGTCGGCGTGCACATCGAGCGTGTTCGCCCATGCCCATGGGGCGGCGGCCAGCGTGAGGAGGAGGCTGAGCAGCACGATGGTGGTGGTGCGCGCGGCGGGCACGGGTCGACCATAGGGCGGGTGGGCGGGGGCCGCCAGTGGTGCGCCCGTTGGCGCGGGGCGTGTCGTGGTGGAGATCGCTTGCTAGCCTCGTCGGTTGTGAGGGTCCTTGTCACCGGCGCAACCGGCTTTGTCGGCCACCATCTGTGCGCTCTGCTGCGGGGGGAGGGGGCGCAGGTGCATGCGATCACGCGCACCGATGTGCCCGATCCGGCTCCGGCCGGGGTGGCGGAGCATCCGGCGGATCTGCGCGATCCGGCGGCGGTGGGCGCGGTGGTGCGCGCGGTGCGTCCGGATCGTGTGATGCATCTGGCCGGCGCCTCGTCGGTGGGGCAGTCGTTTC
>DAOKZF010000203.1:0-3326 GCA_035325785.1 Miltoncostaeaceae bacterium | reverse complement strand
CCGCTCGTCGCCCGAGACGGTCACCGTCGCGTGGGAGGGGCTCTCACTCGCCGTGGCGTTCGTCGCCGACACCGACCGGCTGCGCGCCGCGATCGCCGAGACAATCGATCGTCTGGTGAGCAGCCGCGTGCCCGACCGCGGTGCCGAGGTGCCGCTCAACGTCGGCCCCGCTCCCGCGGCGGCTGCGCCGACCATGCTGCGCTTCAGCGCCGGGGTGCTGGTGAACCCCGACGCGATCGACGTGGAGCACCTCGCCCGAGTGGAGGGCGACTGACGGGGCCGCGCGCCGTGCGACGCCCGCGCTGATCCGCCCCGCGAGGCTGGCCAACGCGTCGAGGCGCTAGCCTGCGCGTTCGGTTGCGTTCCCGGTCTGTCGGTCGGCGACGGGTGGCCGATCATCCTGCGGCGGGCGAGAGGAGACCGATGGCGAACGGCAAGGTGGCCAGCGAGGCGGAGCGCCGGCGCACGTTCGCGATCATCTCCCACCCGGACGCCGGGAAGACCACCCTCACCGAGAAGCTGCTGCTCTACGGGGGAGCGATCGGCATGGCCGGCGCCGTGCGGGCCGGTAAGGGGGCCGCGCACGCCCGCTCCGACTGGATGGAAATCGAACGCCAGCGCGGCATCTCGGTCACCTCGACCGCCCTGCGCTTCGAGCACCGGGGACGGGTGATGAACCTGCTCGACACCCCCGGCCACCACGACTTCTCCGAAGACACCTACCGGGTGCTCTCGGCCACCGACACCGCCGTGATGGTGATCGATGCCGCCAAGGGCCTTGAACCGCAGACCCTCAAGCTGTTTCGGGTCTGTCGCACCCGCGGTACGCCGATCATCACCTTCATCAACAAGCTCGACCGGCCGGCCCGCGACCCGCTGGAGCTGCTGGACGAGATCGAGAACGAGTTCGACCTACAGGGCACGCCGATCACCTGGCCGGTGTTCGACCACGGGGTCTTCCTGGGGCTGGCCGACCGGCGCGACGGCACCTTCATCCGCTACATCCCCCCGTCCGAGGGGGGCGGGGAGGCCGATCCGGTTCCCCTGGCCGAGGCCGACCTGCCGTCCGCGGCCCGCGACAAGCTGAACGAGGATCTGGAGCTGCTGGGGGCGGTGGGCGCCGATCACGATGAGGAGACCTTCATCGTCGGGCTCACCACCCCGGTGTTCTTCGGCTCGGCTCTCGGCGACTGCGGGGTGCGCCAACTGGTCGAGGCGGTGGAGGATCTCGGCCGTCCGCCGGCACCCTGGCCGCTGGAGGGCGGGGGAGAGCGGGCGCTCGATGAGCCCTTCTCGGCCCTGATCTTCAAGGTGCAGGCCAACACCGACCCGAAACACCGCGACCGGATCGCCTTCATGCGCATCTGCTCCGGTCGATTCGAGCGGGGACTCACCGTCCACCACGAACCAACCGGCAAGACCCTAGGCCTGCGCCACGCCCACCAGCCGTTCGGGCAGGAGCGTATTCCGGTGGACGAGGCCTACCCCGGCGACATCGTCGGGCTGGTGAACGCCGCCGGTCTGCGCCCCGGCGACACCGTCTACGCCGAGCACCCCGTGCGCTTCCCGCCCCTGCCGCGCTTCGCGCCGGAGCACTTCGCCCTGGTGCACAACCGCGACACCTCGCGCTACAAGCAGTTCCAGCGCGGTATGGAGGAGCTGGACCAGGAGGGGGTGGTGCAGGTGCTGCGCCGGCGCGGCCAGGGCGATCAAACCCCCGTGCTGGCGGCGGTCGGCCCGATGCAGCTCGAGGTGGCCAAGGCGCGGATGGAGGGTGAGTTCGGCGCGCCGATCGAGATCAGCGCCCCCCGCAGCCTGGTCGCGCGCGAGACCGACGAGGCCGGCGCCACGCTCCTGATCCGCCTGGGGGTTGAGGTGTTGGAGCGGCGCAGCGGCGAGCTGTTGGCGCTGTTTCGCTCCGACCACCATGTCGGCACGATTCAGGCCGACCATCCCGATCTGCACCTGGTGCGGCTGCTGGCCGGTTGACGGGCGGCGCCGGCGGCCGATCGCCGGCGGTCGGTTTGTTATCGTGCCGCTTCCCGGTGACGTGGCGAAATGGGAACGCTTCGGTCTGCAAAACCGACATGAGTGGGTTCGATTCCCACCGTCACCTCTGAGATCGCGGCGCCGGCCGCCCCGCGCGCCTCACATGCGCTGAGCGATTACCAGGGCGACCACCGCCGCAGAGACGGCCAACCAGAGGGCGGCGCCCACCAGCAACAGGGGCGGCAGGCTCCGCCAGCCGCGGGCGATCCCGGGGGCGGTCGGGTCGGGGTCGGGCTCTCCGGCCAGGCCGGCCCGCACCCGACGGGCCTCGGTGCGGGCCCGGCGGGTCCAGTCGGCGTCCGGGTCGGCGGCCGCCCGCACCTGGGCCTCCAGGCGCGTGACGGCCTCCAGCAGGGCCGGCGTTCGTCGATCACGTCCTGGTCGGCCCCGTGGTCGACGGCCTCGCGCAACCTCTGCTGGGCCAGATTCACCCGTCGGGCCCACATGCGCCCCTGGGTGAGCAGGTCGGCGCCCGCGATCTCGATCGCTCGGCGTGAGACCTCGTTGCCCGCCCGTCGTCCCCTCGTTCTCCCGTTGCCGCCGCGCTGAGGGGTCATCATGCCCGCTCGGTTCCGCCGCCGTTTAGTTAGGTAGCGAACGGTCCGCTATCGTGAAATGGTGAGTCCCGCGAAGATCCCGACCGCTTCCGCCCCGTCCGGTGACGACGCACCGGTGGCCGGGCTGAAGGTGATTCTCGCCAGCCTGATGCTGGTGATCTTCCTCGCGGCCCTCGACAGCACGATCGTGGCCACCGCCCTGCCGACGATCGTCGGCGATCTGGGCGGCCTGGAGCACCTGTCGTGGGTGGTGACCGCCTACCTGCTCGCCCAGACGGTGGTCACCCCGATCTACGGCAAGTTGGGCGACCTGTACGGGCGCAAGCCGGTGCTGCAGTGGGCGGTGGTGCTGTTTCTCGGCGGGGCGGTCCTCTTCGGGCTGGGCCGCCCGATGCCCGAGCTGATTGCCCTTCCGGCGGGGGAGGGCCCGGGGGGGGGCGGGTTGATGGTGAGCGCCCAGGCGGCGCTGGGCGATGTGGTGTCGCCGCGCCTGCGCGGGCGCTACTCGGGGCTGTTCGTGTCGATGTTCGGCGTGGCGAGCGTCGCCGGTCCGCTGATCGGCGGCTTCATCACCACTCACCTGGCCTGGCAGTGGATCTTCTACATCAACGTGCCCTTCGGCATCGCGGCGATCATCGTGTTCGCGCTCGCCTTTCCCAAGATCGGCGGTTCTCCCGGTCGCCGGGTCGACTATCTGGGGGCGACGTTGCTGGGCGCGGG